>JAYVPR010000395.1:0-4045 GCA_043757245.1 Polaromonas sp.
CATCGATGAGATGAACGCCTTGCTGCGCCAGATGGAGGCGACCGAACGCTCTGACCAATGCAACCACGGCAGGCCGACATGGCGGCAAATCAGTGTCAAAGAGCTGGATTCACTCTTCTTGCGCGGACGTTGAATTTTGTAATGACCGCCCGCATGCCAAGCCAAGACAAGACCGGCTTGCGATAAAAAGCATGCCAATCTGCTACGCTCGAATGGATGCACGTATCTGTTCAAGAATCCCAAGACACCCTGCTTAACGCAACAACGCGCGCCATGCCGTCTGGGCTGGTCGTTGTCATCCTGGCGACCCTTTTGGGCATTCAGCCTGTCACGACGGATTTATACCTGCCTGCCCTGCCAGCGCTGACCAGCAGCTTTTCAGCGCCTATGACGCATGCACAGCTCACCCTTGGTGCCCTTTTGCTTGCTTTTGGTGTGTCGCAACTGGTGTGGGGGCCACTGTCCGACCGCTTTGGCAGGCGGCCAATTTTGCTTTGCGGCCTGACTGCGTATCTGGTGGCAGCCATTGGCAGCGCACTGGCGCCAAGCATGCTGCAACTGATTGTCTGGCGCACCGTTCAGGGCGCAGCCATGGGTGCGGTGGTGATGTGCGCACGCGCATTGGTGCGTGATGTGTACCAGCCGCAAGACGGTGCACGCATCATGTCCAAGGGTTTGAGTGGGGTGGGCTTGCTGGCCTGCATCAACGCGCCTGTAGGGGGATTGCTGGCGCAGCATTACGGCTGGCGTGCAGCGTTGCTGGCGGTGGCTGTATTTGGTGCGGCTGCGCTGGCACTGGTCGTGTTGCGTTTTAAAGAAACGCTGGTGGCTAAAAACCCCAATGCACTTCAACCCGCCACACTGTTTAAAACCTGGAAGAACATTTTAGGCAACCCGACTTTTCTGGCATTTTCTGCCTTGTCGGCAGCGTCTTATGGCGGTTTGTTTACCTTCTTGGCCAGTTCGTCGTTTGTCTTTATCACGCTACTGGGTTTGAGCAAAACCCAGTTCGGCATGGTGCTGTTTTTCACCTCCATTTCGTATGTGGCGGGCACCTTCCTTTGCCGCAGGCTGTTGCTGCGTTTTAGCGTGCAGCAAACCACCGCCATTGCGGCTTTTGTCAGTTTGGTCGGCGGCACACTCATGGGCACGCTGGCATGGGCGGGTGTGGTCAATGTCTGGGCCGTCCTGCTGCCAATAGGCGTTTTCATGGTGGGTCACGGCATTCACCAGCCCTGCGGGCAAAGCGGTGCGGTCGGGCCTTTCCCACAATCGGCAGGTGCGGCCTCAGCCATGAACGGTTTTTTCATGATGCTGGTGGCTTTTGGCATCGGCAGTTGGCTGGGCCTGCGCATGGACGGCACGATGCTGCCCCTGACCAACGGCGTGTGGTTTTGGAGCGTGTTGATTGCACTGAGCGCCTGGGTAGGGGTAGCAAAATACGGCCATCAAACCATGATGACCAAACAACAGGTCGTAAAGCAACCGTGACATTGCGCTACATTGCTCTTGCCGGGCCAACTGCATCAGGTAAAACTGCCGCCGCTTTAGCCATTGCCCAGCAGCACGCGGTTGAAATCATCAGCGTTGACTCAGCTCTGGTTTACCGGAGCATGAACATTGGCACCGCCAAACCTACAGTTGCTGAGCAGGCCTGCGTGCCGCATCATTTGATTGATATTCGTGACCCCTTAAATGCCTACAGCGCAGCTGAATTTGTACAGGATGCGAACGCCTTGATGGCTGAGATCACGGCGCGCGGCCGTTTGCCATTGCTGGTCGGCGGCACCATGCTGTACTTCAAGGCATTAATAGATGGGCTGGACGATATGCCCAAAGCCGATGCTGCACTGCGCTTTGAGATTGGCCTGGAAGCTGCAACCAAAGGCTGGCCCGCGATGCATGCCGAATTGGCGCTGGTAGACCCTGTGACCGCACAGCGCCTGAAGCCCAACGACTCGCAGCGTATCTCACGGGCACTTGAAATTTACCGGTTAACGGGTTTGCCGATAGCGCATTTTCACCAAAAAAACGCTGCTAAAAACATAGCAGCTTGCGCCGAAAAAAAAGCCGACTCAGCCCTTATTTCCCTTGAACCTAACGACAGAAGCTGGCTACATAGGCGTATTGCGCAGCGCTTCGATGCCATGCTGACCGCAGGTTTTGTAGATGAAGTCAAAGCCTTGCGGTCGCGCGGTGACTTGCATCTGGATTTGCCGTCTATGCGCTGCGTGGGTTATCGCCAAGCCTGGGAAGCATTGGATGGCGCTTCACCTATGGCCCAGCTGCGTGACAAAGGCATTTTTGCCACGCGCCAGCTCGCCAAGCGGCAAGTCACCTGGCTGCGCAGCATGCCCGAGCGGCGCATCATCGCCTGCGATGACCCCACCGCTCTGCAACAGGTGCTGGACGTGGTTCAAGAGGAGCTGGCATGACTTTGCACATCAGAGATTTGGCCAAACGCTACCCCGACAGCAGAGTGTTTCAGCACGTCAGCCTAAGTGTTGCGCCAGGCGAATTTGTCGCCATCGTCGGCGAATCAGGTGTGGGTAAATCGACCCTACTTAATTGCATGGCTGGGCTTGACAGCTGGGATGAAGGCAGCGTCACGCTCAAAGGCGTTGATCTGGGTGGCTTGCTTGAGGACCAACGCGCCTTGCTGCGCCGCCAGCATGTGGGTTTTGTATTTCAAGCTTTTCATGTGCTGCCGCATCTGGATGTGGCGCAAAACGTCGCGCTACCCTTGCTGCTGTTGGGCACGCATGATGAAGCTCTTGTTCAGGCCATGCTGAGCGCCGTCGGTCTGGCAGGATTGGGCCAGCGCTTGCCGCAGCAATTGAGCGGTGGACAGTTGCAACGGGTGGCCATTGCCCGAGCCCTTATTCACCGCCCCGCCCTGCTGCTGGCCGATGAGCCAACTGGCAATTTAGACCCCACCACCGCAGCCAAAGTGATGGACGCATTGATTGCTCAAACTCGCGAGCATGGCGCATCGCTGGTGCTGGTCACGCATTCAGAAGCCGCAGCCAGCCGGGCAGACCGGGTTTTGTATTTGCGCAGCGATGGCATCACCTCTTAGGCTACCCCTTCCTCTGCTCTTGAAGCTTTTACGTCAGTTCTCATGGCGCGAACTGACGCATCACCCGTGGCGTAATGCTGCGGCAGTTGCGGCTGTGATGCTGGGCGTGGCACTGGCGTTTGCCACGCACTTGATCAACGCATCAGCGCTGTCTGAGTTTTCAACCGCGGTACGTTCGGTCAATGGCCAGCCTGACCTCGAACTGCGCGCCGCGCAAGGCACGTTTGATGAGGCATTTTTTGAGCAGCTTGCCAACAACCCACACATCGCGGTGGCCAGCCCGGTACTGGAACTGGCCAGCTACGCCTTGGCTTATCCATCATCGCCTGATGGTAAACGCATTGCGCTGAGGGTTATTGGCCTCGATGCATTGGTGGTAGCGCAAATGGCACCGGCATTGATGCCCCAGCCCACGCAGGATGCAGACCGGTTTTCGTTGTTTTCACCGGGGTCGGTATTTCTAAACGCTGCCGCCAGGCAAGCCTTGACCGACACTTTCAAAATTCAAAGCGGCTTGCAACTGCTCAATGTCAAAGTAGTCGGCAGCGTGGCTGCGGGAGGTGCTGCTCTGGCAGTGATGGACATTGGCGCAGCACAGGAGATGTTTGGCAAAAGCGGGCAGCTATCGCGGATTGACTTGCGTTTAAAGCCAGGCACAGACCGGGCAACATTTATTCAAACCTTGCAACTACCTGCGGGTATCGTTGCAGGCAAGGACAAAGCGTACGTAAAAGCGCCCAGGTCTGCGACGTACACCCCAACACCGCATTTCGCTGGCGTCATCGATTCCTTGTTCAGCCCAATAGCAACAAACCGGCCAGCTTGGCGGGCATTGCTGAAGCTGATGAAGCCTTCTTTCTTGAATCCTTCAAGGGAAAGAAAAAAGCCATGCCACGCGCATCACGCAAACGTGGCGGCAAGGCAGCCAAACCCGGCTTATCTGATGAACAGATTGCTGTACTGATT
>JAYVPR010000396.1:0-4041 GCA_043757245.1 Polaromonas sp.
TATTTTTAGCACTCAACGGTGAGACGAAGCAAAATAGCTTGAAATTTCTTACAGACGCCAAAGAACTTGAATGCCCCAGCCCGCGCAGGCGGTGAGCCAGACAATGGTGAATACTTGCAAACTCAAACGCAGACCGACAGGTTTGATGTAGTCCATCCAGATATCACGCATGCCCACCCAAACGTGATACAGCATGGCGATGATGATGGTGAAGGTCAACACTTTCATCCACTGGGATGAAAAAATACCGGCCCATTTGTCGTAGCCAATCGGGCCTTTGGTCAGCATGACCTGGCCTAAAACGAGCAGGGTGAAGAGTGCCATCAGCGCAGCGGTCACGCGTTGGGCCAGCCAGTCGCGCAAGCCGTAATGTGCGCCGACGACGATGCGTTTTGTGCCGTGATTGATTGCCATGGTGTTTCCTGAATGACTGGATTAATAAAGGCCGAACAGCTTTGCGCCAAGAATAAGCGTCAATCCAACGCTGACGACGAGTGTTGCAATGGCCGAGGTTTTTCCGAACTCTTTTGTCACTGCCGAGTGGTGTGTGTCAGACCACAAATGGCGCACCCCAGCGAGAGCGTGGTGCAGGTAAGCCCAAATCAATGCCAGTGCCACCAGCTTCCAGATGATGCCGGGCAGGCCGAGCATGCCGACATTGAAAGCGCTTTTGAATTTGGCGAATGAAAACTCGGATGAGATGGACGTGTCAAACATCCAGATGATGAAGGGCATCAAGGCAAACATGATGAACCCGCTGATGCGATGCAAGATGGACACAAGGCCCGCAACTGGCAGGCGGTAGGAGGGCAGGTCGGTGAAGGCGTTGATGTTGCGGAACTCGGGCCGCTTTTTGGCGGTCGTGGCTGTGTCGGACATTCGTTGCTTTCTGTATTATTCTGAAACTATTGCGGGATGACTTGAATACAAGGCGGTCTGGTAACCGCTTGGTAACTTGTCGTCCCAAGCGCAAATTCTGGTAAACCCTCGAATTCTATTGCAATGCAGCATCCGGTTTTATTTGGGCTGTTGATAGCTTAGAAGTTTTGTCTGAATAGGGGCTGATCGGAATGCTGTTCACTTAAACCCAAAACCGTTCGGACTGAGCTTGTCGAAGCCTGGCGCTATGCTGGCAACCCAACGACGAAGCTCAGGGCGAACGGACTTAAATGAACAGCATTGGGGCTGATCGGGCTTCACAAACTGTCCAAATCAGCCAGCATTTCACGGGCACGGCCGCGTACTTCTGCCCGCAACTCGGGCGTCATGCGTTGCAGATTTTTCACCATCAGCGCGGTGCGCGGGTTGCCTGCAAAGCTGGCTTCGTGCTGGTCTAAAAAATTCCAGTACAGCGTCGTCATGGGGCAGGCGTTAGCGCCCACTCGCGTCTCGGGTTCGTATTTGCAGCCTCCGCAGTAGTTACTCATGCGTTTGACATAGGCGCCACTGGCTACATAAGGCTTACTGGTAAAGCGCCCGCCGTTGGCAAACAACGCCATGCCGGCAGTGTTGGGCAACTCCACCCATTCCACCGCATCCACGTACACCGCCAAATACCAGTCGCAAATGGCCTGCGGGTTGATTTGCGCCGTGACGCCAAACATGCCCGTTACCATGAGCCGTTGAATGTGGTGCGAGTAACCATTTTTAAGCGTTTGGCCAATGCACTGCTTCATGCAGTTCATGTGGGTATCGCCTGTCCAGTACCACTTTGGCAGCGGGTTTTGGTGGCCGTAGTGGTTGGCGGTTCTTAAATCTGGCATGTCTAAAAAATACACCCCGCGGATGAACTCGCGCCAGCCCAAAATTTGGCGGATGAAGCCTTCTACGCTGGCTAAATCAAGGCCGTGTTTTTTGTAAGCGGTCTCTGCGGCCAGAACGACCTCAAGCGGGTTTATCAACTTCAAATTTAATGAACTCGACAGCAGTGAATGCCAGCCAAAGTCAAGGTTCGTCCACATCGCGTCTTCATGCGGGCCGAACTGCGGCAGACGGTTGTCGATGAAGTCCTTCAAAGCGACCAATGCTTGCTCGCGGGTCACCGGCCAGTTGAAGTCATTGAGGTTGCCGGGATGGCCGGCAAAGTGGGTGTTGACGACCTCAATCACTGTCAGCGTGACCGTATCGGGTTTGTAATTCATGGCCTTTGGCACGTTTTGCGGCCCGGCTTTGCCAAAGCTTTTGCGGTTGTCCGCGTCAAAGTTCCACTGGCCCCCTACCGGTTCGCCGGGTTTATCGCCATCCATCAACACCCTGTATTGTTTACGCATGGTGCGGTAAAAGTATTCCATCCGCAAACTGCTGGATTTGCCCGCCCACTTGCGAAACTGCGGCAAGCTGCACAGGAAATGCTTGTCTTCACGCCAAGTTAAAAAAGCCCCCGAAACATCATTTTCTGGTTCTTTTTTGGCATCTTTTAGAGCGTTATCCCTTTTAATATGGGCGCAAGTAGCTCCTGATTTAATAGCGATTTTTACCGCATCTTCAATCATCTGTTTGACTCGCAGATCACCCGGTTCAACGCCAATCACGGCCAGCGGCTGATGCTGCACCATCGCTGCCAGCAAGCCATCGGCTAAAGTTTTGTCGCCGTGTGAATCCAGCGCCCGGTAATCGACCTGCCAGCCGCGCTGCCTCAAGACTTCAGCGAAGTGCCGCATGGCAGACAAAAACAACGTCGAGCGGATTTTGTGCGACCAGACGTGAGTGGATTCTTCAAATGCTTCCACCATAAGTACTGCGTCCTGCGCGGGGTCAAAGCCATCAAATGCGCTTGAATCTTCGTCTAATTGGTCGCCCAAAATTAGCACCAAGTGACGGATTGGTATGTTTTTCATACTCAACATTCTAATTAACGACCAACAAGTTTGTTTTTAGGGGTTTTTGGGAGTCGGTGGTGTTTTTTTGGCTCGGCAGGCATCGGAGCAGTACTTCACCTCCGCCCAGTTCTTGGCCCAGCTTTTACGCCAGGTCATGTCGCGGCCGCAGGCCACACAAGGTTTGCTGGGCAGCGCTACTTTATTGCCTTTAAAACCCATATTAATTGAGGGTGTTGTGGTAGTGGTGCGTATCGGTACGGTAGTAGCCCCGACGCAACTCCATAGGCAAATTTTGGTAGGTGTAGGCGATGCGCTCTACGCTCAACAATGGCGTTCCGTGCGCTACTTTTAAAAGCATTTCACGCCCGTCAATAGCCGCCTCAGCGCGGATTCTCTCTTCAGCCCGGAGCATGCGCATATTGAATTCAGTTTCAAACAACGCATACATCGGGCCGTCGTAGTCAGCCAGGCGTTCGGCGGTCAAGCCTTTAAAGGGGGCGGCGGGCAGCCAGATGTCTTCAAGAATAGTGGGTACTCCCGCAAAGCTGAGCACCCGGCGCGCTTGCAGCACCGCATCGCCACTGCGCAGCCCCAATGCTTTGGCCACGTCGGCGGTGGCTCTGGCACGGCGGCAGTCGATGATGTCGCGCTGGGCCGGGCCTTCGCTTCCCGGCGTGCCGCTGTCAGGCACAAGTTTTAAAAACCTGAACTGCACATGCTGCGCGGCATGCGTGGCGACAAACGTGCCTTTGCCTTGTCGGCGAACCACCAGGTGGTCGGTAGCCAGTTCGTCAATTGCTTTCCTGACGGTGCCCTGGCTCACGCGGTACCGGCTGGCCAACTCCATTTCAGAAGGAATCGCCTCGCCGGGCTTCCATTCGCCGGACTGCAGGCTTTGCAAAATCAGGGCCTTGATTTGTTGGTAGAGCGGGCTAAAAGAAGGCGTAACGGAGTGAAGCGAGCTGGACAAGTCATCAGCTGATGCAGAAGATGGGTGAGACTGAATGGCGGCCATGAAAATGTGGTTTTTAGGCTTTATCATATCTTATATAAGACATAAGACAAGTTGACCCGGCACGATTTTCAAGCGTAAAATCCGGCACTGACAACATCGTAAAAACCCGATTTAACCGAGATTGTCCATTAGGACGCAGGTGTATGGCGAGGCGAGTTGCGAGTCAGTTTGGTCACTGGTGAGGATCCGATAGCCCCGCTATCGGTG
>JAYVPR010000397.1:0-4000 GCA_043757245.1 Polaromonas sp.
ATTGAGCACAGCTCGTTTGACTTGAGCACCGAAGACCTGATCACGCCGACCGACATGGTGGTCACGTTGTCGCATACCGGCTACATCAAAAGCCAGCCATTATCGGAGTACCGCGCACAAAAACGCGGCGGTCGCGGCAAGCAGGCAACGGCAACCAAGGAAGACGATTGGGTTGATCAGCTTTTCATTGCCAACACCCATGACTACATCTTGTGTTTTTCAAACCGTGGACGCCTGTACTGGCTCAAGGTCTGGGAAGTGCCAGCAGGTTCACGCGGCTCACGTGGTCGGCCGATTGTCAATATGTTCCCGTTGCAAGAAGGCGAAAAAATCAACGTGGTTCTGGCGCTGACCGGCGACAAGCGCGTCTTTCCCGCAAACCAGTACGTATTCATGGCAACATCAATGGGTACGGTCAAGAAAACTGCGCTGGATGAATTCAACAACCCGCGCAAGGGCGGCATCATTGCTGTCAACCTTGACGATGGCGACTACTTGATTGGCGCTGCACTCACAGACGGTAAACACGATGTGATGCTGTTCAGCGACGGCGGCAAAGCCGTTCGCTTTGACGAAGAAGATGTCAGGCCGCTGGGCCGCAATGCGCGAGGTGTGCGCGGTATGGCGCTGGATCCAGGGCAAAGCGTCATTGCCATGCTGGTGGCTGAAGATGAGCAACAAAGTGTATTGACCGCCACCCAATACGGCTTTGGCAAACGCACATCAATCACTGAATACACCCGCCATGGGCGCGGCACAAAAGGCATGATTGCCATCCAGCAAAGTGAACGTAACGGCAAAGTCGTGGCGGCAACATTGGTGCATGCCGACGATGAAATCATGCTGATCACGGATAAAGGCGTGCTGGTGCGCACACGCGTAAGCGAAATTCGCGAAATGGGAAGGGCTACCCAGGGCGTCACGCTCATTGGGCTGGATGAAGGTTCACAACTGAGTGGTCTGCAGCGTATCGTTGAAAACGATGCCGCTTTGAACGACGCCGCAGGTGATGCAACCGACAGTGACGCCTCACCAGATTTAAAGTCTTCCAATCCGGATACCAACGAATGAAAAAACTTCTCGCAGCATTAGTCTTCGCAGGCCTGGCGCTCACAGCGACCGCGCAGGCACAAACTGCAGACCCCAAACTTGAATGGGCCACCAAGGCTGTTGCGCTACAGCAGGGTCCCGAGCTTGATCGGCTAATCGTTCAATTGGCTGAAGCGTCCTCTCAGGATGTTGTGCAAAGCTGGGGGGACAAGCTGCGTGCAAACGTACCTGAGGCACAACTTGAAAAAGCAGCAGAAAACCTGAATGCAGAGCTCAAAAAATACAACGATGATGTGTCGAAAATCATCAAGAACAAGGTCAATAAAGCCAGCGCCGACAGCTTGACACCAGCCTATATGGAACGTTTTTCACTGGATGAACTCAAACAGCTGGTAGCTTTTTTTGAGTCGCCTGTAGTAAAAAAATACCAAGCTACGGCTCCTGCATTAGGCAATATTTTTGTCAACCAGCTGATCACGGAAGCCCGCGCTGACGTCGCTGCACGTGCCAAGCAATTTGACGATGCGGCAACCAAAATTGTGGGTACAGCACCGAAAGCACCAGCTGCTGCCGTCGTGCCCGACAAAAGCAAACCGGCAGCCAAGAAATGAGCCTCGATCTCGCTAATTTGCGTGGCCAAATCGATGCCATAGACCAGCAATTGCTGGCTCTTTTGAACAGCCGTGCGCAGGTCGCAGAAAAAGTCGGTGACTTGAAAAAAAGAGAAGGCACGCCCTTTTTCCGGCCAGACCGGGTCGCCAAAGTCATCGAGCAGATTCAGCAGGCCAATCAGGGCCCATTAAAGAACGAGCACATTGCGTTCGTATGGCGTGAAATCATGTCGGCCTGTCTGGCGCTTGAATCCCCCGTTCGCGTGGCGTATTTGGGCCCTGTAGGCACTTTCAGCGAACAGGCAGCCGTGCAGTTTTTTGGTAGCAGCATCGAACACGTTGTCTGCCCCAGCATCGATGAGGTTTTTCGTGCCACCGCATCAGGCGCCGCGCATTACGGCGTGGTTCCCGTTGAAAATTCCACCGAAGGCGTGGTCTCGCGTTCCCTCGACCTTTTTTTGAATTCTCCACTGCATATCGTGGGCGAAAGCAGTTTGATGGTGCGGCACAACCTGCTGCGTTTAACTGACAGCATGGAGGGGATTGAGGCGGTTTACGCCCATCCACAAGCCTTAGCGCAATGCCAGGCCTGGCTGACCATGCACCTGCCAAATGCGGCCAGGCAAGCAGCCTCAAGCAATGCCGAAGGCGCGCGACTTGCGTCAAACAACCCCGCTTGGGCGGGTATTGCGAGTGAGCGAGCCGCAACTCAGTATGGTTTGCACACCCCGGCCCACGGCATACAGGACGACGCATTCAACCGTACCCGGTTTGCCGTTATCTGTTTGCCTCAAACTTTGCCCTCACCGCCCGCGTCTAATAAAGATTGCATCAGCTTGGTGGTATCGGTGTCAAACAGGCCGGGAGCTGTTCACGACCTGCTGGTTCCTCTGAAAGAAAACGGTGTGTCGATGACGCGTTTTGAGTCGCGCCCGGCCCGCTCAGGGCAATGGGAATATTACTTTTACATCGACCTGCAAGGTCATCCCTCGCAGCCTCATGTCAAGCAGGCTCTGCTTGAACTGCAGCAGCTATGTGCGTTCTACAAAGTGCTTGGCAACTACCCTGTTACTGAATAATGAATGTATTGACAGCGCATGAACAATAGAAATACAGGTCTTATTTGATGTTTGAACAATTGGGTCTTATTGGCTGCGGCTTGATGGGCGGTTCTTTTGCGCTGGCGCTCAAACGCGCGGGCCTCGTCAAGCGCGTGGTCGGTTACAGCAAATCTCCCTCAACCACCGAGCGTGCGCGCCAGATGGGTGTGATCGATGTCGAAGCACCGTCTGCCCTGCTTGCGGTCTCTGGGGCTGACATCGTGCTGCTGGCAGTACCGGTTTCCGCTACAGAAGCAACTTTTAAAGCCATACGCCACCTGATTACAGCCAACACGTTGGTCATGGATGTGGGTTCAACCAAACGCGACGTGGTGGATGCCGCCCGCCGCGTTTTGCGCGACGAGGTAGGCTGCTTTGTACCGGCACATCCGATCACAGGCAAAGAGCTATCTGGCGTTGAGCATGCGGATGGCAATTTGTATACGGGCAAACAGGTTATCTTGACACCCATTGAGCGCACCTACACCGCGCAATTGAACAAGGCTATCAGCCTGTGGACTGCCTTGGGCTGCAAGGTTGTGCAGATGTCGCCCCAGGCACACGATGCGGCCTATGCAGCCGTAAGTCATCTCCCGCACCTGATCGCTTTTGCTCTGATGAACAGTATTTCCGGACAGGCTCAAGGGGTCGACTATCTGTCACTTGCCGGACCAGGATTCAGGGACTTTTCACGCATCGCAGCCAGCGATCCAAAAATGTGGAGCGACATCTTGATCGCCAATCGGGAAGAACTGTTGGCACAGTCAAAAGTCTTTCAACAAACTTTGCAGTCACTTGAAAAACTGATTGCAGGCGGCGACGGCGATGCATTAGAACGGCAGCTTGAAAAAGCCAGTGACACACGTGCCAATTGGCGCGTCAGCGCGCAAAAACCACATCAGTGACCCGTCTTCATGTTCGATATTGAATACCTGGATATCCCGCCGCTGCGTCGAGCAGGAGGCAAGGTTCGTCTGCCAGGCTCAAAAAGTATTTCCAACCGCGTTTTGTTGTTGGCGGCTTTGAGTCAAGGCAAAACAACGATTCATGATGTGCTTGCATCGGATGACACTGGCGTGATGCTGACAGCCCTCAAACAGTTAGGCTGTGCCATTGAGCAAAGTGGCAATACAGTCATTATCGACGGTCTGAGTGGCCACTTGATCAACAAAAAATCGCAGCTTTTCATGGGCAATGCAGGTACTGCCATGCGGCCTTTAACTGCCGCACTGGCAATGC
>JAYVPR010000398.1:0-3992 GCA_043757245.1 Polaromonas sp.
GGTTTGATCAGGTTGTTTTCAAAATAGGTGTTGCGCAAATACCAGGCGTAAAACGGGCCGGGCAAATTGGTCGAGTCGCTGTTCCAGTAGAGCAGGTCAAAGGGCGGTGGTGTTTCACCCTTCAGGTAGTTGCCGACGACGTAGTTCCATACCAAATCATTGGGCCGCAAAAAGCTGAAGGTGGAGGCCAGCTCTTGCCCTTTGAGCAAGCCGCCCTGCCCCATTTCCTGTTCGCGGTAAGCTACGGATTGTTCGTCGATAAAAATATCCAAAATGCCAGTGTCGGTAAAGTCGAGCAGCGAGGTCAGCAGTGTCATGCTGGCGGCTGGCTTGTCGCCGCGCGCGGCCAGCACGCTGAGGGCGGTGGCTAAAATCGTGCCGCCTACACAAAAGCCCAAGGTGTTGATGGTTTTAGAGTCTGTAATGTCTTTTACAACTGCTATGGCTTTGATAGCGGCGTGCTCAATGTAGTCGTTCCAGGTTTTACTGCTCATTGATTCATCGGGGTTGCGCCAGCTGACGACGAAGGTGCGGTGGCCTTGCGCGGCGGCATAGCGGATCAATGAATTTTCAGGCTGCAAATCAAGGATGTAAAACTTGTTGATGCAAGGCGGCACGAGTAAAAACGGCTTTTCATGCACGGTTTTGGTCAGTGCCTTGTATTCAAGCAACTGGAAGAACTCGTTCTCAAAGACTACCGCGCCTTCAGTCGTAGCGACATTTTTACCGACTTCAAACAGGCTTTCGTCAGTCATGGACACATGGCCTTGCTGCATGTCGTGTAGCAGGTTTTTAATACCCAAGGCAATGCTTTGGCCGCTGGTGTCGATGGCTTTTTTAATCGCGTCAGCGTTCAGCGCCATGAAATTGCTGGGCGCGGTGGCGGCCAATGATTGCTCAATCGCAAAGCGTACACGGGCTTTGGTTTTGTCATCGCCCTCGACAGCATCTGCCATGGCGGTCAAAGCTTGGGCATTCAGCAGATACGCTGCGGCTGAAAATTTGGAGACCGGGTTGTCATTCCACGCGGCATTGGAGAAACGGCGGTCAGATGCGGGCAGTATGGGGCTTCCGGCTTGCAAGGACTGGTTCCACAGAGCGGTTGCACCATCGATGTAGCTTTGCTGAATTTGCTGCATCTTGGCCGCATCGAACTGGATCGGGTTTGACGGCACGCTGGGCGTCTGTTGCACCATGCCTTTGAAGGCCTCTTGCATTTGCGTCGCCGCTTTTTGCCAGTTTGCGTCAAAATTCATGATGTCTCGCCCCTATTTTTAATAGCCTGCGTGGCTGTTACGCTAAATGCCGAGTATCGTAGTATTTGCCTACAAATTTCTGACCGCCACCGCAAAAAATGGAGAAATATGTATTTGATCATCATCGCCTGGATGTATGTCGTGCTCATGATGAGCGTGGCCGAGGCCACCAACACCACCGGTACAGTGCTGGGCGCCATCGTGACGTTTTTCCTCTACGGCGTTGGGCCAGCGGCGCTGGTGGCGTACCTGCTGGGTACGCCTGCCCGTAAACGGTCGATTAAAAAACGTGAGGCTGAAGAGCTGGCTGCATCCCGAGCGGCTATGCCTTCAGCTGAGCCAGATGCAGGCAGCCATTCGCCCAGTAGTATTGAAACCGTTGCCACCCCGGCCAGCGTCACGCCGGTGCGAAAAGAACCTTGACGGATTACCCACCGTACACCAGGCCGCCGTGCTGTCGTTGCCGTAAATTTGCGTGATGCCCAGTGCTTGCAAGCGTGCCCTGGCCAGGCCGGCCAGGTCTGCCAGGTACTTGCCTTGCGCAGTCGCCTTGAAAAATTGACTTGCACCCGGCTGACCCGCCTCAAATACGGCCTTCACTTCCTGGCCCACCTCAAAGGCCATCGGACCGATACAAGGCCCCAGCCACGCTATGATTTCAGGAGCATTTTGCGCCCGAATTTGTTGGGCTAGAGGCTGAATTGATACCTTAAAAGCACTTAAAACGGCCTCCAGGACGCCTATGTTGTCGCCTTTTTCACCCACTTTGCCGTTCAAATCAACACCAGCCAGCCCACGCCAGCCTGCATGTGCAGCAGCAACCGCCTTGCCATCGGTCGTGGCAAGCAGCACAGGCAGGCAATCTGCAACCATGATGGTGCAGGCCACGCCGCGCTGGATGCTGACGCAAGCATCTGCTACTGCAGCGTTCGGGGTTGTGCGGTTTAAATGCTCAACGCCAATGCCGTGAACCTGTTTTAAAAAGACGGGGCGACTAACGATGATTTTTTGCAGCGCCGTGCGATTGGCATCCACATGCTGGGGCACATCGCCCACATGCTCGCCCAGGTTCATGCTGTCCCACGGCAAACCAGAAAAGCCGCCAGTGCGTGTCGTGAAGAGCGCCTGAACGCCTGCAGGCGCTGGCCAGTCGGGGACCAGCCAATCAGCGGGTGTCAAGCCTCGAAATCCGGGCAGGCGCTGGGCTGTGCTTTTTGAAATGCAGGCAGTGCCATGCAGGCATCAAAAGCTGCCATCGCACGCGGCAAACCGCTCAGGTCGGTGTCAAACCGTCTGGCATTGAAGATCTGCGGCACCAGGCAGCAGTCGGCAAGCGTGGGCGTGTTGCCGTAGCAATAGACAGATGCAGGCAACCGGCTGAGTTGCTTTTCAAATGCCACCAAGCCTTCACGGCACCAGTGGCGGTACCAGGTGTTTTTAGCGTCATCCTCTAACTTCAACTCTTTGACCAGGTACTTCAGAACGCGCAGGTTGTTGAGCGGGTGAATGTCGCAAGAAATCGACTGCGCCAGTGCCCGCACCTTGGCGCGGCCCAGTGCCTCGGCTGGCAAAAGCGCGGGTGTGGGGTGCTTTTCGTCCAGGTATTCAATAATGGCCATCGATTGAGAAAGGTGTTGCCCATCAATCTCCAGCAGCGGCACCAGCGTATCGGCAGACAGGCCCACATAAGGCGGCTTTTTGTGGTCGCCCCGTGCGATGTGTACGGCAATGTAGTCATAACTCAGAGCTTTGAGTTCTAGTGCGATGCGCACCCGAAAAGAGGCCGACGAGCGGAAGTAGGAGTGGAGTTTGAGGTCTGAGGTCATGCTGAAAGCATAAACTGAAACGCCTGATTTTGGGGGGGGCTCCCTAACTGTGGGGCTCCAATCACCTGTGCGACTATGCCTGCTGCCTTGCCCCGCTACGATTCGTTTTGATCAAATCAACGCATTTACCAACACCATTTACCAACACCCCCCAACCAAGACACCCATGAGCACCATCACGACACTTAAAAACCACCAGGTCCGCTTGGCCAGCCGCCCCGTTGGCCTGCCAACCCGTGCCAACTGGAGCTTTACCGAAGAAGCAGTTGCCGAGCCCGGCCCCGGTGGTGTGCTGGTTAAAACGCTTTACTTGTCGCTCGACCCGGCCATGCGCGGCTGGATGAACGAAGGCAAAAGCTACATCCCCCCGGTTGAGATCAACGCCGTGATGCGCGCCGGTGGTGTGGGCCAGGTGGTTGCATCAAACAACCCGGCCTTTGCCGTTGGCGACTACGTGAACGCCGGGCTGGACGTGCAAGAGTATTGCCTGATTGCCGAAGAAAACATCAAGCGCAGTGGTGTTTTCAAAATTGACCCACGGCTAGGCCTGACCACCTGGACCAATGTACTCGGCATGCCCGGCATGACAGGTTTTTTCGGCCTGATGGAAGTCGGCATGCCCAAGGCAGGCGAAACCGTCGTCGTCTCAGGCGCAGCCGGTGCCGTGGGCCAAACCGTGGGTCAAATCGCCAAGCTCAAAGGCTGCCGCGTGGTCGGCATTGCAGGCGGCTCAGCCAAATGTGAATGGGTGGTTAAAGAACTCGGTTTCGACGCCTGCATTGACTACAAAAACTCAGACGTGCGCAGGGGCTTGAAAGAACACTGCCCCGACGGCGTTGACATTTACTTTGACAATGTCGGTGGCGAAATTCTGGACATGGTGCTGGCCAAAATCAACCGCAAAGCCCGC
>JAYVPR010000399.1:0-3965 GCA_043757245.1 Polaromonas sp.
CACGTTTGAGCTGCCTGCAGGCGAGGCCTTTGGCGAGCGCAATACAGACTTGATTCAATGGGTGGCGCGCAGGCTGCTCAATGAGCTTGGTGACCTGGATGAGGCGTACAACGTGGGCGATGTGGTGCAGTTCCCCACGCCAGATGGGGCAGGGCAGTATGCTGGCAGTGTGGTGCAGGTCAAAGGCGCGGGTGATGCGGTGCAGTTTGACTTTAACCATCCTTTGGCTGGACAGCCTGTTACTTTTGAAGTTCAGGCCATTGGAGTACTCTGATATGACCACAAAACCCCAAGAAATTTTGCTCGCCGAACCACGCGGTTTTTGCGCCGGCGTTGACCGTGCGATTGAAATTGTTGAGCGTGCGCTGACCAAATTCGGCGCACCGATTTACGTGCGCCATGAGATTGTTCACAACACCTATGTTGTCAACGACCTGAAAGACAAAGGCGCGATTTTTATTGAAGAGCTGGCCGACGTGCCGCCTGGTGCCACGCTGGTGTTCAGCGCACACGGCGTCAGCAAGGCGATTCAACTGGAGGCAAAGCGGCGCGGGTTTCAGATTTTTGATGCCACCTGCCCACTGGTGACCAAGGTACATGTGGAGGTGGCCAAGCTGAACAAAGAAGGCTACGAGTTCATCATGATCGGCCACAAGGGTCACCCTGAAGTGGAAGGCACGATGGGCCAGCTCGCCAGTGGCATTCACTTGGTTGAAGACGTGGCCGACGTGGCCCGCATCGCGCCGCTGCAAACGCAGCTGCTGGCGGTCGTCACGCAAACCACTTTGAGTGTGGACGATGCGGCTGAGATCACCGCCGCCGTCAAAGCCCGCTTTCCGCTGGTGCGCAGCCCAAAGATGCAAGATATTTGCTACGCCACGCAAAATCGGCAGGATGCCGTCAAGGTGCTCAGTAGCCAGGTTGATATTTTGATTGTGGTCGGCAGCCCGACCAGTTCCAACAGCAACCGCTTGCGCGAGCTGGCCGCCAAGCTGGGTACGGTAGCCTATATGGTTGACGATGCCAGTGAGCTGCAAGAAAGCTGGTTTGACGGCATGGCCACGGTCGGCCTGACCGCAGGCGCATCAGCCCCCGAAATATTGGTCAAGCAGGTGATTGACCGCATCAAGGCACTGGGCGCGGTGTCTATCCGCAAGATGGACGGCATTGAAGAGACCATCAAGTTCCCGCTACCCAAGGGCCTGAAGCTGGACGCGCAGGGAGAGGTGATGGATGTTGGCGACAGCCAGCTGCATCAATTAAGCTGATGCACGGATCGAATCAAAAGATGATTGATCGCTATCAAATCGAGAGCTGTGCAAGCGCATTTAAATTGGGCTACAGGCATTTTATTCACCAAACTCCGCTTTTTAAGTTGCCCGGCAAGGCCTTTGGCGTAGACTGCGCGGAAATCTGGCTCAAGCTGGAGCATTTGCAAACCGGCGGCAGCTTCAAGGCGCGCGGCATGCTCAATCGCCTGCTGTCCAACCCGATTCCAGCCAGCGGTGTGATTGTGGCTTCTGGCGGCAATGCAGGCATTGCAACTGCCGCAGCGGCCAGGGCGCTGGGTGTGCCCTGCGAAGTGTTTGTGCCCGAAGTGTCCAGCCCGGCCAAGCGCGCCAAACTGGCTGAGCTTGGTGCGCAGGTTGTCGTCACGGGGGCGGCTTATTCCGACGCCTTGCAGGCTTGCCTGGCGCGCCAGCAGCAAACCGGCGCGCTGCTCACGCATGCTTACGACCAGCCCGAAGTGCTGGTGGGTGCGGGCACGCTGGCGCTTGAAATTGAACAGCAGGGCGGCTTGCCTGATAGCGTGCTGGTCAGCGTGGGCGGCGGCGGGTTGATTGGCGGTATCGCCAGCTGGTTTGAGCGCCGTGCGCGGGTTGTGGCACTGGAGCCCGAATTGGCGCCAACGCTGTTCAGGGCGCGCGAGGCCGGCCAGCCGGTGGATGTGGCCGTTAGCGGGATCGCTGCAGATTCACTTGGCGCCAAGCGCATTGGCAGGCTGGCGTGGGAGGCAACACAGGCCCATGTACGCGATGCGCTGCTGCTGAGCGACGAGTCGATTCGCGCGGCACAGCGCTGGCTCTGGAAAGAACTCAAACTTGCGGTTGAACCCGCGGCGGCTCTGCCGCTGGCTGCTCTGCACAGCCATCGTTACGTGCCGCGCGCCGATGAAAAAATCTGCCTGATTATTTGCGGTGCCAATCTTGATCCGGCCACGCTGGTCTGAACTCTTCTTTCAAAAAAATACAATTGCCCCATGCTTGATATCAACCTGCTCCGCAAAGACCTTCCCTCGGTCATCGCCCGCTTAGAGGCCCGCAAGTCACCCCAGGCTTTTTTGAATGTCGAGGCCTTCACTGCGCTGGAATTGGAGCGCAAAGCCATACAAAGCCGCACCGAAGAGCTGCAAAACCTGCGCAACACGCTGTCCAAGCAAATTGGCCAGCTCAAAGCCAAGGGCGAAGACAGCGCTGCCGCAATGGCGCAGGTCAGCAGCTCTAAAACCGAGCTTGAAGCGTCCAGCAAGCGGTTGGAGCAGATTCAGCTAGAACTGCAAGCGCTGTTACTGGCTGTGCCCAACCTGCCGCATGAAAGCGTCCCGCTGGGTAAAGGCGAAGACGGTAACGTCGTCGTGCGAAGCTGGGGTACGCCCAAGACCTACGACTTCGACATCAAAGACCACGTCGATGTCGGCCAGCCCTTGGGGCTGGACTTTGAGCTCGGCACCAAGCTGACCGGCTCGCGCTTTACCGTCATGCAAGGCGGCCTGGCGCGCTTGCACCGTGCCCTGAGCGCTTTTATGCTCGACGTGCAAACCCAAGAGCACGGCTACACCGAGTGCTACGTGCCGTACATTGTCAACGCTGATTCACTGCGCGGTACGGGGCAATTGCCCAAGTTTGAGGAAGAGCTGTTCGCCGCCAAAAAAGGTGGACAAGAGGGCGCTCATGAGAATGCAGCACTGTATTTGATTCCGACCTCAGAAGTACCGTTGACCAACTTCGTGCGCGACACCATCAAGCCCGAGTCCGACTTGCCACTCAAATACACCGCCCACACCCCGTGCTTCAGGTCAGAAGCAGGCAGCTACGGCCGCGACACACGCGGCATGATTCGCCAGCACCAGTTTGACAAGGTCGAGATGGTGCAAATCACGCATCCCGACAAAAGCTACGAAGCACTGGAAGCGATGACCGGCCACGCCGAAGCGATTTTGCAAAAGCTCGGCTTGCCCTATCGCGTCATGCTGCTGTGCACTGGCGACATGGGCTTTGGCGCGACCAAAACCTATGACCTTGAAGTATGGCTACCTGCGCAAAATACCTACCGAGAGATCAGCTCAGTGTCTAACTGCGAAGCCTTTCAAGCCCGCCGCCTGCAAGCCCGGTTTAAAAACGCGCAGGGTAAAAATGAGTTTGTCCACACCCTCAATGGCTCGGGCTTGGCGGTGGGGCGTACGCTTGTGGCGATACTGGAGAACTACCAGCGCGAAGATGGCGGCATTGACATTCCAGCGGTACTGCAACCCTACATGGGCGGCCTGATAACCCTGAGTGCCAAGCTCGGCTGATAGAATCTGGTTTCGAGTGGAGAGGTGGCAGAGTGGCCGAATGTACCTGACTCGAAATCAGGCGTAGCGCAAGTTACCGTGGGTTCGAATCCCACCCTCTCCGCCAAAGGCAGAAAATCCATGTAAATCAATGACTTACATGGATTTTTTCATTTGGAGTAGTAGCAAATCTGGTAGCAATACATGCTCAATTTGCCCATCTACTTGCGCGGTTCCAGCTACTACTTGCACACCCGCATCAGTGGCCGTCAGGTCAAACGCTCACTGCGCACGAGCTACAAGCGGATAGCTACTACCTGTGGGCCTATGCGCCTGTAGCGTTTGAGGACATGAAGGCCGTGGTCTACGACTTCTGCGAAAGTCGTGCCGGTGAGCATGCGCGCACCTTCCT
>JAYVPR010000400.1:0-14972 GCA_043757245.1 Polaromonas sp.
GCGCAGCAATTGACGCGTAACGCGCTATAAATTCAGGAGCTGCTTGCGCACGTATCTATTGGACTACAGTCCTGAATGACGCTTGAAAAGCATTAAAAACTACAGCAGTCGCGCCCTGGCGGCCTCATACTCGCGCTTCAGTTGCGCAACGTAGTCAGCCGTGCTTTGCACTTTGTCAATTGCGCCAATGCCCTGACCGCAGCCCCAGATGTCTTTCCAGGCTTTGGACTTGTCGCCGCCAAAGTTCATTTGGCTGGGGTCGCTGACGGGCAGATTGTCTGGGTCCATGCCAGCAGCACGAATGGATGGTGCCAGGTAGTTGCCGTGTACGCCTGTGAAAAGATTGCTGTAAATGATGTCGTCAGAGTTGCAGTCAACAATCGCTTGTTTATACGCATCTGATGCACGTGCCTCGGTGGTGGCAATGAAGGCCGAACCGATGTAGCCAAAGTCTGCACCCATGGCCTGAGCCGCCAGTACCGCGCCGCCGGTTGAAATAGCGCCTGACAACGCAATCGGGCCATCAAACCACTGGCGAATCTCTTGAATCAGGGCAAACGGACTTTTCACGCCCGCATGACCACCCGCGCCAGCGGCCACGGCGACCAGGCCGTCAGCGCCCTTTTCAATCGCTTTGTGCGCATGTTTGTTGTTGATGATGTCGTGCAGCACCACACCGCCATAGCTGTGAGCAGCAGCGTTGATGTCTTCGCGTGCGCCCAGGCTGGTGATGATGATAGGTACCTTGTACTTCACGCACATCGCCATATCGTGCGCCAGTCGGTCATTGGACTTGTGCACGATCTGGTTGATGGCAAATGGCGCGGCGGGTTTGTCGGGGTTGGCTTTGTTGTAAGCGGCCAGCGCCTCGGTGATCTCGATCAGCCACTCTTCAAGCTGCTCGGCAGGCCGGGCATTAAGCGCGGGCATGGCGCCGACCACACCGGCAATGCACTGGGCAATGACGAGCTTCGGGTTGCTGATGATGAACAGCGGCGAGCCGATGATGGGCAGCGGCAGGTTTTGAAGGGCACCGGGCAGTTTGGACATGAGTTTGGCTCAAAAAAGGCTGGTTTAAGGTATCGAATAGGGCTCTAGCCCAATTAATACGGGCGAAATAAGCTATTAAATAAGTAGCAATTAAAAGGCTTCAAGCGCCAGCGCCGTGACGCAATCAGCACCTTCCACAATGCTGTCGCGCATGCCGGGGGCTTTGGTCAGCAGGTGGTCGGCGTAAAAGCGGGCGGTGGTGATTTTGGCTTTCATGAAGTCAACGTCTACGCCAACTCCTGCACCTTTAGCAAGTTCTGCTTGCGCTGCCAGCAGCGAGCGCGCCATTTGCCAGCCAGCCACCACATTGCCCGCCAGCATCAGGTAGGGCACGCTGCCTGCAAACACGGCATTCGGGCTGTTTTTGCCGAAGCCGACAACGAACTCAATCACGTCGGTCAAGGCTTCACGCGCCGCTTTCAGGCGCTTGGCCACAGCCAGTGCATCGGCGCTACCGTTTTTAACCAACTCGCCTTCAGTCACTTCAATTTGCGCCGCAACGGCTTTGGCAGTTTGGCCACCATCGCGCATGGTTTTGCGGCCAATCAGGTCGTTGGCCTGGATGGCAGTTGTGCCTTCGTAAATCGTCAAAATTTTGGCATCACGGTAGTACTGAGCCGCACCGGTTTCTTCAATAAACCCCATACCGCCATGCACCTGCACGCCCAGTGATGTGACCTCTAAACTCATCTCGGTGCTGTAGCCCTTGACCAGCGGCACCATGAATTCGTAAAACGCCAGGTTTTGCTTGCGCACATCAGCATCGGGGTGGTGGTGGCTGGCGTCATACGCGGCAGCAGCGCCGCTGGCCATGGCACGGCAGCCTTCGGTGTAGGCGCGCATGGTCATCAGCATGCGCTTGACGTCAGGGTGGTGAATGATGGGTGCGCTGGCTTTGATCGAGCCATCGACTGGGCGGCTTTGCACGCGGTCTTTGGCAAAGATGACGGCTTTTTTGTAGGCACGCTCAGCAATCGCAATGCCTTGCACACCGACGGCGTACCTGGCCGAATTCATCATGATGAACATGTATTCCAAACCACGATTTTCTTCACCCACGATGTAGCCCACAGCACCACCGTTGTCGCCATATTGCAGCACGGCGGTGGGTGAGGCCTTGATACCCAGCTTGTGCTCAATGCTGACGCAATGCACATCGTTGCGCGCACCCAACGAGCCATCTTTACCGACCATGAACTTCGGCACCACAAACAGGCTGATGCCTTTCACGCCCTCAGGCGCGCCCGTAACTCTGGCCAACACCAGGTGCACGATGTTGTCGGCCATGTCGTGTTCACCGTAGGTGATGTAAATTTTGGTACCAAATACCTTGTAGGTGCCGTCGGCTTGTGGCTCGGCACGTGAGCGCACGGCGGCGAGGTCTGAGCCGGCTTGCGGCTCGGTCAGGTTCATCGTGCCGGTCCATTGCCCACTGACGAGTTTTTTAAGATACGTGGCTTTGAGATCGTCGCTACCCGCCGTCAGCAAAGCCTCAATCGCCCCATCGCTCAGCAGCGGGCACAACGCAAAGCTCATGTTGGCCGAGTTCAGCATTTCACCGCAGGACGCACCTATGGTTTTAGGCAAGCCCTGGCCGCCATATTCAGCCGGGTGCTGCAGCGCCTGCCAGCCGCCCTCAGCGTATTGTTTGAACGCCTCTTTAAAGCCCGGTGTGGTGGTGACCACACCGTTTTTAAAGCTGGACGGGTTGATGTCACCCGCCCAATTGAGTGGCGCCAACACGCCTTCGTTGAATTTGGCGCACTCCTCAAGAACTGCCCGTGCTGTGTCTAAGCCTGCATCTTCAAAACCAGGGATTTTGGCCACTTGTTCAATGTCGGCGATGTGCTGAATGTTGAACAGCATGTCTTTGAGGGGCGCTTTGTAGGTCATGTGTTGTCTCTTGAATTCGGGGGTGGGGATTTTCAACGCGGAGAAGATGGAGAGCGCGGAGGACGCGGAGAGACCACAAAATATTTTTTGTATCCTCCGCGTCCTCTGGTTTTCTCCTCCCCTCCGCGTTGAAGGTGTCCGTTTTAAAGCGCAGTCGTCAGCTCAGGCACAGCGGTGAACAAATCAGCCACCAGGCCGTAATCCGCCACGCTGAAAATCGGTGCTTCAGCATCTTTGTTGATCGCCACGATGACCTTGCTGTCTTTCATGCCGGCCAGGTGCTGAATGGCACCCGAAATGCCAGCGGCAATGTACAGCTGCGGCGCAACGATTTTGCCGGTCTGGCCGACTTGCCAGTCGTTCGGGGCGTAGCCCGCATCCACTGCAGCGCGTGATGCACCGAGGGCTGCACCCAGCTTGTCGGCCAACGGCGTCATGACTTCTGTGAATTTTTCAACGGAACCGAGTGCCCGTCCACCGGACACGATGATCTTGGCGGCGGTCAGCTCAGGACGGTCGTTTTTGGCGATTTCTGAGCCGAGGAAAGCCGTTTTACCGCTGTCGGCCACGCCCGCCAGCAACTCGACAGCTGCGCTGCCACCCGTGCTGGCTGCAGGATCAAAACCCGTCGTACGCACGGTGATGACTTTGACGCTGTCCATGCTTTGCACGGTGGCAATGGCATTGCCCGCGTAAATCGGGCGCTCAAAAGTGTCTGGTGCATCCACTTTGGTGATGTCCGAAATTTGGCCCACGTCCAGCGCGGCGGCCACGCGGGGGGCAATGTTTTTGCCGGATGCGGTAGCCGGGAAAAGAATGTGCGAGTAATTGGCTGCAATCGACAAGATTTGCGCAGCCATGTTTTCTGCCAGGCCATGGGCAAAATGGTCACCCTCAACGTGAATGACTTTGGCCACGCCAGAGATTGTTGATGCGGCAGCAGCGGCGGCTTCAGCGCCCTTACCTGCTACCAAAATGTGAACATCACCACCGCATTGAGCGGCGGCTGTCACGGTATTCAGGGTGGCCGGCTTGATGCTGGCATTGTTGTGTTCGGCAATAACGAGAGAGGTCATGAAGGATTCCTTGGTGGTCTATTCTGTTTAATTCTGAATTTCTGAAACGGTTGGGGACAGAGCTTGTTCACAACGCGCAAACTGCGGTCTTTCCCACAAATTCTTAGATTATTCAAATCACCTTGGCTTCGTTTTTCAACTTGTCGATCAATGCGGCCACATCAGCCACCTTGACACCAGCACTGCGCTTGGGAGGCTCGCTGACTTTGAGGGTTTTGATGCGCGGCTTGACGTCAACACCCAGGTCTTCAGGCTTGAAGTTATCCATCTGCTTTTTCTTGGCCTTCATGATGTTGGGCAGCGTGACGTAGCGCGGTTCGTTAAGGCGCAAGTCGGTCGTGATGATGGCCGGCAGCGTGAGTGACAGGGTTTCCAGACCGCCATCTACTTCACGCGTGACTTTGGCCACACCACCTACCACTTCAACTTTCGATGCGAAAGTGGCTTGTGGCCAGCCAAGCAGTGCGGCCAGCATTTGACCCGTCTGGTTGCAGTCGTCGTCAATGGCTTGCTTGCCCAAAATGACGAGTTGCGGTTGCTCTTTGTCGACCAGCGCTTTTAGTAACTTGGCTACGGCCAGCGGCTGCAGTTCTTCATTGGTTTCAACCAAAATTGCGCGGTCTGCGCCGATGGCCATGGCAGTCCGCAGGGTTTCCTGACACTGGAGCACACCGCAGCTAACAGCGATAACTTCAGTGGCCACGCCTTTTTCTCTCAAGCGGGTGGCTTCTTCAATGGCGATTTCGTCAAACGGATTCATGCTCATCTTGACGTTGGCAATGTCAACGCCAGTGCCGTCCGATTTGACGCGGACTTTGACGTTGTAATCGACGACTCGTTTGACGGGGACCAAAACCTTCATTGCGGGACTCCAGAAATAGTTAATTGACGTTGACGTTGACGTTGACGTAAAGGTAAACCGTGCATTTTATGCTTCTGCAGGGTTCATGCAGTTTTGATCACATTTGCATAGCCCGTAGTTTACAGAAAAAAGAACGATCGTTCTTTTTTTGAATCCACTTTAGATTGGCGTGTCTGTTTTTGCGTCCGGGGTCGTGTCTGGGTCTGGGTTCGTACCTGTTTTCACATCTGCCTTGGTGCCTGATCTGGTATGAACCACCCGCTGCGGAAACGGTATCTCAATACCATGTGCTCGTAACGAGGCCAAGGCTGAAAGATTGACCCCTGAGCGCAGGTTCTGCTGGCCGTTTTCAGGATCGGTCATCCAGTAATTGAGCGTGAACTCCAGTCCGTCTGGGCCAAAATTGGTCAGGTGTACTGCTGGCCCAGGGTCTTTTAAAACCCGCTCTTGCGCCAATGCCGCGTCAGACAGCAAGCGCATCACCAGTTCAACATCGCTGTCATAGCTTACCGACACGACAGTAGACTGCAGCACGCGCAAATCGGCCAGTGAAAGGTTTTCAATCCGGTTGCTGGTAAACATCTCGTTGGGCACGATGGATTCACGCCCCGACAGTGCGCGTATCACGGTGTAGCGGGCTCGTATGTCAGTGATACGGCCTTCAAAGCCATCAACCCGCACGTTGTCGCCAATGCGCACGCTGCGTTCGGCCAGCATGACAAAACCACTCACGTAGCTGGCCGCCAGCTTTTGCAGGCCAAAGCCCACGCCCACGCCAATCGCACCACCCAGCACCGATAGCGCCGTTAAATCAATCCCCACCGCCGACAAGGCCAGCAACAGGCCAACAAAGACCAGCGTCACCCGCGTTGCGTTGCTTACCGCTTTGCGCAGCGACAACTCGCCGCCGGTTGCGGTGCGCAGCAAGCGCGATTCAATCGCAGACGATATCCACAGCGTGATCAATATCATCACGCCTGCTGTCAATGCCCCCTCAATCATGGTGCGCACCGACAACGTGGTGCTGCCTATTTTCCATTTAATGCCGTCAAGCTCTTCCAGAATCACGGGCAGCAAGCCGCTGACCCACAGCAGCATGGCCAGCCAGGCTAGCCAGGAAATTGACCGCTCCAGCGCACGCACCCACGGCGCATTTTTAAAGGCCGCTTGCAGCACCTTCACACCCAGGCGAATCACCGCCAGCGACAACAACACAGGTATCGCCACTTTGAAAACTGCCAAAGGAAATACGCGCGACAAAAACATGCTGGCGATATAGGCCACCAACAAAAGCAGCAGCGGAAACAGCACACCGTCGATGATGCCTTTGCCAAACAAGATGGAGTTCTCGTCGGTGTTAGAACTGGCTTGCCGCACCAGGCGCACCACCCCCCAGGCAACGATGGCGCAGGCAATCACGACTCCGATTTCCACCATCGCTGATGGATGCGTGAGCGCGGTCAGCCACTCGTCCAGGCTGTCAATCCGACGTTTGGGGTAGGCCGCCGAACCTGAAAATAAACCGGGCGGGAAAATCGTGTCCAGACTTAGGCTGACCATTGCGGCTTTCTCTTGTCAAGGAAAGCCTGCACGCCTTCTTGGGCTACCGGGTGGCTCATGTTGCAGGCCATGGTTTGGCCAGCCAACTGGTAAGCGGCTTCAATGCTGGTTTCACGCTGCTTATAAAACAACGCTTTACCCATGGCAATGGCTTCCTTTGGTTTTACCAGGATGGACGCCACAAGTTTTTCAAGCTCGGCATCGAGCGCATCAAACGGCACAACGCGGTTAACCAGCCCGCGAACACGCGCCTCATCGGCCGTGATGAACTCGCCCGTCAACAGCATTTCCATAGCCTGCTTGGCAGGCATGTTGCGGCTCAAGGGCACGCTGGGCGTCGCACAAAACAAGCCCACGTCAATTCCATTCACGCCAAAACTGGCGTTGCTAGCAGCCACCGCCAAATCGCATTGCGCCACCAGCTGGCAGCCTGCCGCTGTCGCCAGGCCTTGCACTTTGGCGATCACCGGCACGGGCAGGTTTTGAATCGACAGCATCATGCGGGTGCATTGTGCAAACAGCTTTTGGTAGTAGGCCAGCTCTGGATTGGCGCGCATGTCTTTGAGGTTGTGACCTGCACAAAAAGCTTTGCCTTCGGCAGCAATCACCACCAAACGAGCAGTGGCATCAAGCGCCACAAAGTCAAGCGCAGCCTGCAGCGCAGCCAGCATGTGGTCGCTCAGGGCATTAAAAGCACTGGCGCGGTTAAGCGTCAGGGTATGCACGCCACGGCCGTCCCGGGTGTGCAGCACGGGGGGTGGGAGTTCGGTGGTGGTATCGAGCATGGTCTGATGGTTTATAGGTTGGCGATGCTTAGTGGTTTTTCATGATCACGTGGATCACCTGACGCCCATTTTTACGATAAATATTGAAATCCCTGTCCAGCGTGAACACCGGACTCTGTGGGTACAACTCGGCCAGACGAACCAAGCAGCCATCAGCCAGTGACATCGGTACATCCGCATAGCGTTTGATCATGCCGAGCAATGCGCTGTGATGATCAGCCACCGCCATGCCGATGGTTAAAAAGCCGTCGCCAATCATTTCAATCAGCGCGGCACGTGCCCCCGGCATGTGGCGGGTCAGATAAGTGGCCTCAGCCAGCACGGCCTCGCAGGTCAGCATGGGCGGTGCGATATCGCTCAGTTGTTGCATCACCCAGCCATGCGCGGCATCTGTGCGGTTGAGCAGCGCCACCAAAGGCCCGGTGTCAACAATAACTTTGCTCTTCACGCGCCAAACCCCTGCATGTGCTCTGGGTTGGTTGACAGGTCGGACGCGCCTTTCGCCATACCCGCCCAGCGGCTGGCTCGGTCGGCACACGAAGCAGCATTGGCTGGGCTATCGCTTTTTAAATAAGCAGCCAGCGCGCTGCGAATCACCTCGCTTTGGCTGGACGCGCTGTTTTTGGCGCGCTGAGCCAAATCGTGAAACAGGGGATCAGGCAGTTTGATGGAAATGGCTTTCATGAGTTTTGCCTTGAATGGTTGGTTGATGCAATTGTAATACTGTATCGGCAAGACGAAAATACCAAATGTTTTCCAAATTTACAAATCAGCCAACACGCGGATGTGTGCTTCCACGCTCCGCGCCAGGGCATGCAGGTTGTAGCCGCCCTCCAGTGATGAAACGATTCGGCCTTTGGCGTGACGCTTGGCAACGTCTTTGATACGGCTGGTGATCCAGGCATAGTCTTGTTCGACCAGGCCCAGCTGACCCAGATCGTCATCGCGATGCGCATCAAACCCGGCGCTGATAAAAATCATTTCGGGTTTGAATTCTTCCAGGCGCGGCATCCAATGCGTTTCAATCATCTCGCGCACTACCACTCCCTTGGTGTATGCAGGGACAGGCAAATTCAGCATGTTGCTGGCCGGATAGTGCGTGCCGCTGTGGGGATAAAAAGGGTGCTGGAAAATCCCGACCATCAGCACCCGGTCGTCGCCCTGGAGGATATCTTCAGTCCCGTTGCCGTGATGCACGTCAAAGTCCACCACTGCTACCCGTTTCAAGCCGTGGCGCTCCAGCGCATAACGCGCAGCTACAGCCACACTGTTGAAAATACAAAACCCCATGGATTTGTCATGGCAGGCATGGTGGCCGGGCGGGCGCACCGCGCAAAAAGCGTTTTCGATTTCACCGGCCATGACCGCGTCAGTGGCAGCCAGCACCGCCCCAACCGCAGCGGTAGCCGCGTTCCATGTGTGAATGGTCATCATCGTGTCAGGGTCGATTTGCACATGCGCAGGGCCACCTGCATCAATCTCATCGAGCAGTTGAACACTGAGTTCGCGAAGGCTGGACACCATCATGCTGTCATGTGCCAGCTCCAGGTCAGCAATGGGCGCAGCAGGTGCCTCGCGGCAATCCAGCGCATCTTTAACGCCAGTAGCCAGCAACCAGTCTTCTATCGCGTCAAGCCGCTCAGGGCACTCGGGATGGCCGCGTCCCATATCGTGTTTTCGGCAGTCGGGGTGGGTGAAATAACCAGTAGCGTTCATTGCGTGAATATTTTGAGAAAATCTGGGTTAAGGTATTGAAATGCAAGTCAAAGAAAAACTTAAAACTCTGATAAATCAGCTTAACACGGTCATTGTGGGCAAGCCCGCTCAGGTGCAAGACTGCGTGGCTTGCCTGCTGGCAGGTGGTCATCTGCTGATTGAAGACGTGCCCGGCGTCGGCAAAACCACGCTGGCGCATGCGCTGTCTCGCTCGTTCGGTCTGCAATTTTCACGCGTGCAGTTCACGGCGGACTTGATGCCAAGTGATTTATCGGGTGTGTCGATTTACGAGCGGCAAAAAGAGAGCTTTGTGTTCCACCCCGGCCCGTTGTTTGCCCAGGTTCTTTTGGCTGACGAGATCAACCGCGCCAGCCCCAAAACCCAAAGCGCGCTACTTGAAGCGATGGAAGAAAAGCAGGTCACGATTGAGGGCGCGACACGCCCCCTCCCCGTCCCGTTTTTTGTGATCGCCACGCAAAATCCGCATGACCAATTAGGCACCTACGCCCTGCCGGAATCCCAATTGGACCGTTTTCACATGCGCATATCGCTGGGCTACCCGGACCGTGCGGCAGAACGTGAACTTTTAAGAGGCGCTGATCGCCGTGACATGGTGGACAACCTGAAAGCCGTACTCACGCCCCACGAGCTGTTAGAGCTGCAGCAGCAAGTCAGCCAGGTGCATGCCGCCGAACCCCTGCTGAACTACCTGCAAGACCTGATGGCTGCTACCCGCTCAGGCCGATGGTTTTTGCAGGGCTTGAGCCCACGTGCAGGCATTGCCGTGATGCGCGCCGCCAAAGCCCAGGCTTTTTTGAACCACCGCGACTACGTGGCGCCGGACGATATTGTGGCCGTCTTGCCGCAAACGGCTGCACACCGCCTGATACCCGTCAGCGACGCAGGCCGGGGTGCGCTGGAGCAGGTGCGTGCCATGTTGGCGGCGGTACCGCTGCCGTGATGATTCCGAAGTTTCCCCGGCTTGCTCCTTCCCCTCCCCCGGAAGGGGAGGGAATGGTATGAAATATCAACCTGCCGTCTACCTTCAACACCGCTTTCGCCAGTGGTTTGAAAACCGCCTGCCCCTGACAGACCACGTCACGCTGACCCAGCGCACCGTCTATATTTTGCCGACGCGCCCCGGTTTGATGCTGGGCGTGACCCTGCTCACGCTGCTGGTGGCATCGATCAATTACCAGCTCAATCTGGGCTATTTGCTGACCTTTCTGCTGGCTGGCAGCGCACTGGTGGGCATGCATGTCTGCCACGCTACGCTGCGTGGTCTTGTCATGAATTTAATAGCACCAACCGCCCATTATGCGGGGACTATGGCCGCTTTTAATATAAAACTTATAAATGACAAAGGCTCGATCAGGCACGCTATCGGCCTGCGTGTGTTGAACCCGCCCGGAGAAAACGCAAAGAACACAGGACAAGACCATTGGTCATGGGCTGACGTACCGGCCCAAGGCAGCAGCACCGTGCAGGTGGCTTTCAAGCCCGAGCGGCGTGGTCTGCACCGCCTGCCCACGTTGACTGCTGAAACACGCTTTCCGCTAGGCACCTTTCGGGTGTGGACGGTCTGGCGACCGGCCGCGCAAGTGCTGGTTTACCCAGCGCCAGAGGTTAATGCGCCGCCACTGCCACAGGGCGAGCCGCGCTCAGGGGGCGCTGCCAATGTCGCGCGGGCGCAAAACACGGGCGAATTTGATGGTGTGCGCGCCTACCGGCGTGGTGACCCACTCAAGCTGGTGGTCTGGAAGAAAGCCGCCAAGGCCGATGAGGCCGGTGGAACTGGTACGAGTTTGGTGGTGCGCGACACCCAACAAGCCCAGCGACATGAGCTGTGGCTAGACTTTATGCAGGCTGGCACGGGTGATAAAGAACAAAAACTCTCACGCCTGTGCGCCTGGGTGCTGAGCGCAGACAAATTGGCAATCGACTACGGGCTCAGGTTGCCCGCACTACACATCAAACCCGGCAGCGGCGAAGCACACAAACGGCAATGCCTGGAGGCACTAGCCCTGTGCTGAACAGTCTCCCCTCACGCCTGCCTCATTTGCTGCAAAACTTGCCACGGGAAAGCCGTGACACGCTTTTCTTACTACTGGTGATTGCCTGGGTGCTGCTGCCGCAAACCCAGCACCTGCCCTGGTGGTGCAGTACGCTGGCGACGGGTGTGCTGCTCTGGCGCGGCTACCTGGCGCTGGTTTTGCGCCCCTTGCCCAGTGCCTGGTGGCGGCTTGGCTTGCTGGCGTTGGCCATTGGCGCTACCTTGCTCACCCACAAAACCTTGCTGGGCCGTGATGCCGGCGTCACCATGCTGGCTGTACTCTTGAGCCTTAAAACGCTGGAGCTTCGTGCCCGGCGTGATGCGTTCGTGGTCTTCTTTCTCGGCTTTTTCTGCATACTGGCCAACTTTTTTTACTCGCAGTCGCTGCTCACGGCCGCTGGCATGTTGCTGGGTTTACTTGGCTTGTTAACAGTGCTGGTCAATGCCCACATGCCCGTTGGCAAACCGCCTTTGCTTCAAGCGGCCAAGACTGCCGGCTGGATGGCTTTGCTGGGCGCGCCCATCATGATCGTACTTTTTTTGCTATTCCCACGACTAGCGCCTTTGTGGGGCATACCCAGCGATGCGGTGGTGGGCCGCAGCGGTTTGAGCGCAAAAATGCAGGTTGGCACCATTGCCAGCCTGGCACTGGACGACAGCGTGGCCATGCGCATCAAGTTTGAAGGCAAGCCGCCACCACAACAAGATCTGTACTTTCGCGGCCCGGTACTGTCAAGCTTTGATGGGCGCGAGTGGCTACCTGCCAATGATGCATTTTCACGTTTCAATATCACCGCCAGCCTGGTGGTCAGTGGTACACCTGTCAACTATGAAGTGACGATGGAGCCAAGCAGCAGGCCGTGGCTGATGGTGATGGACGCTGTCGTACAAAGCCCTGTTTTACCCGGCTACCAAAGTCAGATGCAGGCTGACTTGCAGTGGCAGCTGAATCGCCCGCTCAATGACCTGCTGCGCTACAAAGTGCAAAGTTACCCCAACTTCTCGCATGGCCCTAAAACCGCTGTGGTTGCCCTGCGTGAGTTTGTTGAGCTGCCGCCCGGTTTTAACCCCCGAACGCTGGCATTGGCCAATGAAATCAGGCGTGATGCCCGCTACACCCAAGCGGGTAGCGGCGCTCTGGTGGATGTAGCCATGAACAAGCTGCGCACCGGCGGTTACACCTACACGCTGGAGCCCGGCGTGTACGGGAAAAATACGGCCGACGAGTTCTGGTTTGACAAAAAGGAGGGCTTTTGCGAGCACATTGCATCCAGTTTCGTCATTTTGATGCGCGCACTCGATGTGCCCGCCCGCATCGTCACGGGCTACCAGGGCGGTGAGCAAAATTCGGTCGATGGCTTTTGGACTGTCAGGCAAAGCGATGCCCACGCCTGGGCAGAAGTCTGGGTCGAAGGCCGTGGATGGGTACGGGTTGATCCAACGTCTGCTGTCTCGCCCGGCAGAACCGGCGCTTTTCAGAGATTGTTAGCACCACAAAACGTAGTCGGCCAAGCGCTGGCCAACCTGAATCCGCGCTTTTCACTTCAGCTGCGCGCGACATGGGAAGCCATTAACAACGCCTGGTCTCAGCGGGTGCTCAACTACACCCAAGGCAAGCAGCTCAATTTGCTCAAAGACATCGGTTTTCAATCACCCAACTGGCAAGACCTGAGCTACGTGCTGATAGGCATCATTGTTGTGGTCAGCCTGTTGGGCGCACTCTGGGGTTTGTGGGAGCGCACACAGCACGACCCTTGGCTGCGCTTGTTCGGCAAAGCCCGCAAGCGGCTGGCCAAAATCGGGGTTGACAGCACCGCCGCAACGTCGCCACGCCAGTTGGCAGTACTTTTGCGGAATCACTCCGGGGATATCACTGGGGAGCTACAGCACTGGTTGATGCAGCTTGAAGCGCAGCGCTACGCCCAGCCTGTCTCCGGTCAAGCCCACAAAGAGCTCAAGCAGCTCAAGCAGCAGTTCAACGCCTTGGTGTGGCCTGCGTAGAATCACCGGATGCGTTTTCAACTATCTGCAACCGGTTTTTTAATTGCTATTATTTTAGTAGCATCTTGCGTCCGTATTACATGGGCAAAAGACCAAAATCAACCTTTAAAACGGCAAATTTCAACAGCTACAGCATCCGCCGGGCCACTGTATGCCACCCGGCCAGACGTGATGCTGTTCGCCGACGACCTGGCAGCACGGCGCGACCTTGATCCGGTCTGGGTGCGAAACGCCATCGGCCAGGCGCGCTACAACGCTACTGTCTCGAGATTGATGCAACCGGCAACCCAACCCTTCGTTAAAAACTGGCGCGTTTACCGCAGCCGCTTCATTGACCCCATCCGCATCGCTGCAGGCGTGAGGTTTTGGCAGGCCAATCAAAGCACGCTGGAGCGGGCCGAAAAAGAATACGGCGTACCGATCGAAACTATCGTTGGCATTATTGGTGTTGAAACGATTTATGGCCGCGACACCGGCAGTTTTCGCGTGATGGATGCCATCACCACGCTGGCGTTTGACTTCCCCGCCAGCCACCCGCGCGCCAAAGAGCGCAGTGAGTTTTTCAAAGGCGAGGTCGAACAGTTTTTGACCCTGCAAAACCGCCGCAGCGCCGACCCTTTCGAGCCGCGCGGCAGTTTTGCCGGGGCCATGGGCATGCCGCAGTTCATGCCGTCCAGCTGGGTGAAATACGCGGTTGACTTTGACGGCGACGGCACGGTAGATTTGTGGAACAGCCCCGCTGACGTGATCGGCTCGGTCGCCAACTACTTCAAAGCCTTCAACTGGCAGCCAGGCATGCCCACGCACTTCCCAGTCACTTTTGACAAAACCCGCCTGGACATGGACGCATTGATGGCACCCGACATCCTGCCCACCTTCAGCGTTGCAAGTTTTACCGCCAAGGGCGCGGTGCTCGACGCAGCAGGCGCTCTTCATGCCGGCCCGCTTGCCTTGATAGAACTGCTCAATGGCCCTGATGCGCCACAGTACGTCGCAGGCACCGAGAATTTTTACGCCATCACCCGCTACAACTGGAGCAGCTATTACGCGATGGCGGTGATTGAGCTGGGGCGGGAAGTGGCTTTGCAGATCACTGGGCGGGTAAAGCCGTAGCTGATCCGCTTAGCTGATCCGCTCATTTATCCGCTCATTGACCCGATCCACAAACCCGGCGACCAGGTCCAATTGCTGCGGCACATTCAACGCAGGCGCATGGCCGCAACCTTCAATTTCTACCAGCTCCAGCAAACCCTGCGCACCCGGGCCGCTGCGCAGCATCGCTTGCGTGGTGTCAGGGAGCACCAGGTCAGACTCTGCCCCGCGCAGGCAGAGCACGGGGATGTCGATCTGGTGATAGTGATCCCAGATCAAATAATCATTCGGGTGGCTGATGAACTGCTGCACCATGGCTGGGTCGTAGTGCGGCGTCACGCGGCCGTCCGGCAGTCGGCGGGTAGAGGTTTCCGTCAGGCGCCGCCACTGCGCGTCGCTTAAAAAACCGTAGGACGTGTACACGCTGCGGAAAAACGCCTCCAACTCGCCAACAGTATCAAAGGCCGGTGGGTTGCCTGCGTAGCTTCTGATGCGGGCAATGGCAGCATCAGCAAGCTGCGGCGCGTTGTCGTTCAACGTCAGGCTTTGGATGCGCTGCTTCATACCAGGCTCAAACAGGCCGGATGCGCAAACCATGCCGACGGCGCCACCCATTGATGTGCCCACCCAGTGCGCCTGGTCGATATTTAATTGGTCAAAAAGCGCCGCTGCTACACGCGCGTAAAACGCCAGGCAATATTCGGTCTCGGGCAGCGGGCTCCACTGGCTCAAACCCCGGCCAATCATATCGGGGCAAATCACACGGTAACGCGCAGACAGGTGTGCAGCCAGCTCGTCCATGTCGCGCCCCGTGCGCGCCAAGCCGTGCCAGGCCACCACGACGTTTTTGTGCTGCGAGCCCCACTCGGTGTAATGAATGTCGC
>JAYVPR010000401.1:0-3961 GCA_043757245.1 Polaromonas sp.
CCACACCAATGCGGGTGCCGTGCAGGTAAGAAGCCAATTTGCCAGACGCAAAACGCTGGAAGCGGCGTACCGACATGTTCTCGCCAATTTTGCCAATCAAACCTTTGCGCACGTCCTCAACTGTCGGGCCGAAACCGTCCATGTTGAGTGGCATACCGCCAACTGCAGCGAGGTCAGCCGGATTACTTTTAACAATACCAACGGCTACCGCGTCTGTAAACGCCAAGAAGCTGTCATTCTTGGTCACAAAGTCGGTTTCGCAGTTGATCTCAACCAAAGCCCCAACGCCGCCTTCTGTATGGTAGGCAATCACGCCCTCAGCGGTGATGCGAGACGCGGCCTTGCCAGCCTTGTTGCCTAACTTGACGCGCAGGATTTCTTCGGCTTTTTCAAAGTTACCGTCAGCCTCGGTCAGGGCTTTTTTGCACTCCATCATCGGTGCGTCGGTTTTGGCGCGCAACTCGGCGACCATGCTTGCAGTAATTGCCATTTTTAAATCTCTCTGTCGGTTTATCTTTAATTCCATTTCCATATCAATCCGACATGTTGTTGCTTCGCCTTGGCCGTTATAGCACTGTCTGCGGCTTCGCGCCTAATGTCGCATCGATCTGAAAACGGAATAACTTGTAAAAAAGGGGCTACGCGAGCCCCTTTTTCGCGTCTGGCGCATAACGGCTTGATTTAAGCGGCTGCGACTTCCACAAATTCGTCCGAGCTCTCAGGCTGAACCATCTTGACCACTTCGCTGGACGCGTTGGCACGGCCTTCAATGATGGCGTCTGCAATGCCGCGTGCGTACAACGCAACAGCTTTTGACGAATCGTCATTGCCAGGAATTACGTAATCAATACCGATAGGCGAATGGTTGGAATCGACCACGCCGATCAAGGGAATGCCAAGCTTTTTAGCTTCCAGAATCGCAATTTTGTGAAAACCCACATCAATCACGAAAATCGCATCCGGCAACGCAGCCATGTCCTGAATGCCGCCAATGTCTTTTTCAAGCTTTTCGATTTCACGCTTGAAGGTGAGTTGTTCTTTTTTGCTGATGGTGTCCAGGCCGGCTTCTTGCTGGGCTTTCATTTCCTTCAAACGCTTGATCGATGTTTTGACGGTTTTGAAATTGGTCAACATGCCGCCCAGCCAGCGCTGGTCAACAAAAGGAACACCAGCACGCTTGGCTTCCATGGCGACGGTTTCGCGCGCCTGGCGCTTGGTGCCGACCATCAAGATCGTGCCACGGTTAGCCGACAACTGCTTGGCGAACTTCATCGCCTCGTTGTACATCGGCAGCGACTTCTCGAGGTTGATGATGTGGATGCGGTTGCGATGACCGAAGATGTACGGTGCCATCTTGGGGTCCCAAAAACGGGTTTGGTGACCGAAATGAACACCGGCTTCCAGCATTTCGCGCATGGTGGTTGACATAATAAATACTCCAAAGGTTGTGTCTAAAATCAGCGCTTATCGCCAAGAACTATTTCTTGGCGACACCTTGAATGGCTGATTTGCGATTGACCTTGCAGACAGCGTGTCACTACCTGCAAAGCTGTTCGATTATAGCACCCCAAAGCCTGCTTTCCATGCCCACTAATCCAGCTGACATTTCCTCCTCGCGCCAGGCTCTGGCATCCGGCCAGACCAGCGCTACTGACTTGCTAGCCAAGGCGCAGGGCATTGCCCAAAGCACCTTGTGCCGCCACGTTTACATGCCGGGTGCTCTACAACAACCTCCAGTAACGCCGGGCGGTGCGCTAGCCGGGATTCCGGTCTCGGTCAAAGACCTGTTCGATGTGGCGGGCCAGGCGACCAAAGCTGGCTCAAAAGTACTCGGAAACGCACCCGCCGCTAAGGCAGACTGCCCAGCCGTGGCGCGCTTGCGAGCCGCCGGCGCGGTGCTGACCGGGCGCACCAACATGGTGGAATTTGCTTTTTCAGGCGTGGGCATCAACCCGCACTACGGCACACCCGTCAACCCCTTTGACACACAGGTTGAACGCATCCCCGGCGGCTCGTCGTCGGGGGCGGCGGTGTCGGTGGCTACGGGTGCAGCCATGGTGGGCTTGGGGTCAGACACGGGCGGCTCGATCCGCATTCCGGCCGCTTTGTGCGGCATCGTCGGCTTTAAAAGCACGGCGCGGCTGGTGCCGACCACCGGTGCCTTGCCCTTGTCCACCAGTCTGGACACGGTTTGCGCGCTGACGCGCTCTGTGCGCGATGCGATATTGGTGCATGAGGTTCTGGCCGCACGCAGTGTCAAACTTGCTGGCAAGCCCCTTTCGGCCTGTAGGCTGGGCGTAGCACGCGCCTTGATGCAAGACGGCATGGACAGCACCGTGGCCCACGCCTTTGAGCGCAGCCTGCAAACCCTGCGGGATGCAGGGGCGCAGATTGAAGAAGTTGCACTGAGCGAAATCAGCGAGCTGGCCAGCATCAATGCCACAGGCGGTTTGTCAGCCGCAGAAAGCTACGCCTGGCACCGAAAATTGATCGCCACCCACCAAGCCGACTACGACCCACGCGTGGCGCTGCGCATTTTGAGAGGGGCCAGCATGACCGCCTTTGAGTACATAGATTTGGTTGCCGCCAGAGCGCAATGGATCACTCGCATGGAGGCGCGCATGCAAGGCTTTGACGCCATGCTGTCGCCAACCGTGCCCATCGTCGCGCCGCCAATTGCAAGCGTTTTAAACGATGACGACGAGTTCTTTCGGGTCAACGGCCTGCTGCTGCGCAATACGGCTGTGGTCAACATGCTTGACGGCTGCGGCATTTCTCTGCCCTGCCACACGACTTCCGAATTACCAGTTGGCCTGATGCTCTGGCATGCAGCGATGCACGACGACACGGTGCTTGAGGTGGCCTTGCAGGTTGAATCAGCTCTAAGCCAAACACTACAAAATTAATAGCTGCTTGTGCCTGAATCTATTGGGCTAGAGGCATTTTTTATACCTAAAAACGATCAAAACAATGAATTTAGCCATTTTTAGCTTGCACAGCACTGAAACAGCATCATGAAAGTCGCCGTCATAGGCGCAGGCATCATTGGCATCACCACCGCTTACGAGCTGGCTGTCGATGGCCACGAAGTGACCGTTTTTGAGCGCCGGGGCGCAGCCGCTGAAGAAGCCAGCTTTGCCAACGCAGGCGTGGTGGCACCCGGCGCCGTCACCCCGTGGGCAGCACCCGGTATGCCCGGTAAGGTGCTGTGCAACCTGCTCAGCCGCCATGCTGCGGTCAAGCTCAGTTTGCCGATCTCAAGCAACGACTTGGCGTGGATGTGGAAGTGGTGGCGTGCCTGCAAATTGGAAACCTATTTATCCAACCGCGCCCAGCTACAAAGCCTGGCGTTTTACAGCCGGGCGCGGCTGCACCAACTGACAGCAGACCTGCAACTTGACTACGACCATAGTCCAGGCTACACCGTGTTGCTGCGCAGTGAAAAAGACAGCCGCTTGGTGCAACCCGGTTTGCAGGTATTGCGGGATGCGGGTATGGCGTTCAGCGAGATCAATGCCGAGGCTGTGCGCAAGTTAGAGCCTGCCATCAACCCCGACACTGAATTTTTAGGCGGCATTCACCTGCCTGACGATGAAGTGGGAAACTGTCGCCAGTTTGCGCTGCTGTTAAAGGATATTGCACGTGATTTAGGCGTTAGATTCGAGTTCAATACGGCTGTATCCCATTTAAATCGAGTGAAAGCTGCTAGCGTATCAATAGCAGGCGAAAGCATGCCCCGCGAATTTGACCGGGTCGTGATGTGCGCTGGCTTGGCATCTGCTGCGCTTTTAAAACCGCTCGGCTTGAAGATCCCTATGGCTGCGGTGTACGGCTATTCCATCAGCGCACCGATACGTGAGCCACTCAATGCGCCACGCAGTGCGTTGATGGACGAACGCTACAAAGTTGCCATTTCTCGCCTGGGCAACCGGGTGCGGGTGGCGGGCAGCGCTGAAATTGG
>JAYVPR010000402.1:0-3950 GCA_043757245.1 Polaromonas sp.
AAGCCGCCGCCGCCCACGACAGCCCGGCATACCAGGAAGCTTTAGCCGCGCTGGGTGATGGCGCGGATCGGGACATTCGACTCATAGAGGGTGTTTGAGCGCGGGCAGATAAGTTTACAATACACCCATATCGTAAATATGGGTAGCCTTATGAAAACCACCATTGAAATGTCTGACCCCCTGTTCAAGTCGGCAAAAGAGCTGGCGCAGCGCAGCCACACGACACTTCGCGCCTTAATTGAAGAAGGGTTGCGACGCGTGATCAATGACTCACAAGTCAAAGCCAAGTCGGCTTTCAAGCTCAAAAATGCGAGTGTGGGCGGCAAAGCAGTTTTGATACCCGAGCCTGCGCGTTGGCAGCAGCTTGAGGAAGAGCATGTGATTGGTCGAGTACTCCCGCGTAAAGCAAAGCGTCCGGCATGATTGCAGTGGACACCAACATCCTGGTGTACGCGCACCGGGAAGAGTGTGAGTTTCATGAGGCCGCAGCCAAATGCATGGTGACGTTAGCCGAAGGCGCGCAACCTTGGGGCATTCTAGTGAGTTGCCTGCATGAGTTTTTAGCTGTCGTTACCAACCCTAAAGTGTTCGCACCTGCCAGTACGACAGATCAGGCCTTGGCGCAGATCGACGCTTGGCTGGCTTCGCCACAAGCCAGCGTCTTGCACAGCGGCCAACAACATCTGGCCGTTTTATCTGAACTTAGCCGCAAAGCCAAACTGAAAGGCGGGCAATTTCATGATGCACGTATTGCCGCTATTTGCCTGGAGAACGCAGTAACAGTGCTCTGGTCTGCTGACCGCGACTTTGGCCGCTTCAAGGCATTGAAAACCGTCAATCCACTGATTTAAGGTTGCGTTTCGTCAGCGTTCATTTAACCTTGAATGAAGTAAATTGCTATTAAACTAGGAGTTGCTTGCGCCCGTATTTATTGGGCTAAAGGCCGATTTGATACCTAAAAATGCCATTTTCAGGCGAAAAATGCACATCAAACCCGTTTTTGCGCAAAATAAAACCATTCCTGCCCCACTTCACCGCGTGGGTTGGGGAAGACGATAAAACCGTCGCTTTGGGCTTTGACGTCAACGCCTGACTGCCGCACGCCAATCACGTCGCCTGCTTTCACCGCATCAAAGCTGCGCCATTCTTTGGTGAAGGTATCGTCCGCGTGTTCCTTGTCGGTGACGTCGATTAATCGCAAAATTTCAGGTGCTTCAATCGGTGAGGCGGGTTTTGCGCTGGTGATGCCCAGCAAACCCAGCGTCTGCAAAATCGCATGTCGTGCCACAGCAATACCCGCCGGGTCATCGTGCTGACCGCACTCCAGCGTGACCGCATAGCCGCCGCGTGAGCGCATGTACTCGGTGCTGCCGACGCCGTAGTTGGGGTTGGTGACCAGCGTTTGTGAGCGCGTATTTGTCACTTCGGCAGTCGCAGCCCGCCGCTGCACGCCGCGCGCGTAGGTGTCTAGCCAGCCCTCAACGATACGCGGTGCGCCCGTGTGCAGGGCCAATTGCATTTCCTCGGCTGCCAATGCAAAGGGCTCCAGCATGCCGTTATTGTTCTGCGGACCAATCATCACAAACGGTGCGCCACCCGTATGGAATGAATGCAAATCGAGCAGCACGTCATGCGTATCCAGCAGGGGGCACAGCACGTTGGCGATGCGGTCTTCAAAGTCTTGCGGAATGGCGCTGGGCGCCATGTTGCGGTTCAAATTTCGGTCGCCAAAGCGCCGCTTCAGTTGGTGAGCCAGTGGGTTGGTGATGGGCACAAACGTGACCGTGCCGCGTTCAATCCTCAAGTCATCACTGTCAATGTCTGCCAATAGCTGCATGATGGCCTGTGTGCCGCAAATCTCATTGCCATGTACTGCACCCAGCACCAGCAGGCGGGGGCCGGGGGCCAGGCCGTGACAGGTGTGGGTGCGCAGGTGGCTGGGGGTACTTTGCTTTTGAGTCATGGTTTGTTTATACCGCAGAGCTTTAAATGAACATTGTAGTCATATAATGCAACCAAATTGCGTTAAGTATTTGTAGCCCACACATCTCCATGAACCATGTCGTCGCCTAAAAAAGCCAACCAGTCGATTGCTGACCCGATTGACGAACTGTTAACACTTCACAGCTTACGTCGTACCCAGGCTGCGCGTTTGGTGCTGGGTTGGTTGCTGGCGCACGCGGACACCAGCTACACCCATGCACAGTTGCAGGCGGCACTGGCCGATGATTCGGGTGAGCTGGACCGCGTCACGCTGTACCGGCTGATTGACCGACTCACACAGGTTGGGTTGTTACTTTGCCGCGTCGATGCTAGGCGCACCCGGCGCTACCAGGCCATGCCAGCGGGCGTCCATGCTATTCCACACTTTGAATGCCAGAGCTGCCACCGCGACAGTCCGCTGTCGGGCGCGCTGCAAGCTAACGCAAACGACCTGGAGCGAGCCGCGCAAACGGCGCTTGATGCCCTCAAGGCTCTGGGCTACAAAGGTATGAGCATGGACTTTGCCGTGCGCGGCGTGTGCGTTGATTGCGCCACTGGAGCGGCAGTTTGATCACCAGCCGCCAGCTCACCTACCGCTACACCAATGGCCCTGTCTTGGTCTTTGCAGACATGCAAGTGGCGCAAGGCGGCGTGCTGATACTTAGCGGCGCGTCGGGCTCGGGCAAGTCAACCTGGCTGGCGCTGGCGGCTGGATTGCTGAAAGCCAGCAGCGGTGACATGCTGGTTGCCGGGCAAGCGGTAGCGCAATTAGACAAAGTACACAGCGATGCCTGGCGGGCTAAAACGATTGGTTTTTTACCGCAAAAACTGCATTTGAGTGCTGCACTGTCGGTGTATGGCAATTTGGCGCTTGCACAATGGGCGGCTGGGCAAAAAACACATGATGAACGTATCCATGAGGCGCTGGCCGCTTTGGGGGTAGGCGATTTATCAGAACGCAAGCCGCGTCAGTTGTCAGGCGGGCAGGCGCAGCGGGTGGCGCTGGCGCGGGCGGTGCTGCTGCAACCACAAGTCATTTTGGCGGACGAGCCGACCGCCAGCCTGGACGATGATGCCGCCAGCGCCGCGCTGGATCTGCTGCTGGCCACAGCAGAGCGTTTCAAAGCCACGCTGGTCATTGCCACCCATGATTCGCGTATAAAAAAGCACCTGGAAGCCGTTTGCAAGCCATTTTTTGGTATTAAATTGGCCTCTAGCCCAATAAATACGGACGTAATACGCTCCTGAATTAATAGCATATTCTAATTCATGAACATTTTCTTCCTGTCTTGGCGCTACCTGTGGTCCAGGCCGTTGGCCGCCAGCCTTAACTTGCTGCTGCTGGCGCTAGGCTTGGCATCCATCAGCTTTGTGTTGCTGGTCAGCCAGCAGATCAACCATGCGTTTGAACGCGACCTGGCGGGCATTGACGTGGTCGTCGGTGCCAAAGGCAGCCCCATGCAGCTGATTTTGTCAGGCGTGTTTCACATCGACGTGCCAACCGGTAATGTGCCGCTGGGGGCGATCCAGGCGCTTGAAAAAAACCCGCAGATCGCCAAAGTGATTCCCATCAGCCTGGGCGACAGTTTCCGGGGCTTTCGCATCGTTGGTACGTCGCTTGACTACATCAAACACTACGACGCGCAGCTTGCCAGCGGCGCGCTGTGGGCCAAGCCCATGCAGGCAGTGATAGGCAGCCAGGTGGCGCGGCAAACCGGCCTGAAGGCAGGTGACACGTTTGCCGGCAGCCACGGTTTGGGTGACGGTGGGCAAAGCCATGGACAACTGCCGTACACGGTGGTGGGCGTGCTGGGAGGCAGCGGCTCGGTGCTTGACCGCCTGGTGCTGACCGCAACGGAGTCGGTCTGGAAGGTGCATGAAACCGATACGGCTCTGGACGCTGAAGATCAAAAAATCCTGGAGGACGAGCGCGAAGTGACGCTGGCGCTGATTCAATACAAAACGCC
>JAYVPR010000403.1:0-3914 GCA_043757245.1 Polaromonas sp.
GCGTTAATACCTGGCCTGTCTTTTGCCGCAGAATTTGATGGCTCGCGTTTGAACCTGTTTTGGGCCATCCCATTTGCTGGCATTTTGTTGTCGATAGCGCTGATGCCTTTGATGGCCCCTGACTTCTGGCATCACCACTTTGGCAAAATTTCTGCCGCCTGGACGTTGGCTTTCTTCCTGCCATTTGCCTACTTTTTTGGCGTTGGGGCAGCTGGTGTCAGCCTGGCGCATGCCATGCTGGCGGAGTACCTCCCGTTTATTATTTTGCTGACGGCTTTGTACACCGTAGCGGGCGGTATTTACATACGCGGCAATTTGCACGGCAGCCCGGCACTCAACTGCGGTTTGCTGTTGATTGGTGTGGTGCTGGCCAGCTTTATGGGGACAACTGGCGCATCGATGTTGATGATACGCCCGTTGATCCGCGCGAACGACAACCGCCAGCACAAGACGCATCTGGTGGTGTTTTTTATTTTCCTGGTCAGCAACGCGGGCGGCTCGCTCACACCACTGGGTGACCCACCGCTTTTCCTGGGGTTCTTGAAAGGCGTTGATTTCTTCTGGACGGTGCGCTACATCTTCCCTGAAACTCTTTTCATGGTCTTTAGCCTCCTGGCTATTTTTTACGTCATCGACAGCTATTACTTCAAGAAAGAAGGTGTATTGCCTGTGGACCCGACACCGGACACACGCCGCATCGGTTTTGATGGCGGGGCAAACTTCTGGCTCCTCGGCGCCGCGGCTGGTCTGGTCTTGATGAGCGGTGTTTGGAAGTCGCCAGTGGCCATTGATGTAGCGGGAACGGTCGTTGGCTTGCCGGGTATGGTGCGTGATATCGGTTTGATCATCATCACTCTCATTTCACTTGGCATCACAGCGAAAAGCGTTTATGACAGCAATCAATTTTCATGGGCACCGATGCAAGAGGTGGCCAAACTTTTCGTGGGTATATTTCTGACCATCATCCCGGTGATTGCGATGCTCAAGGCTGGCGCCAGTGGGCCTTTCAGCGCAATCGTTATGGGTATTACCCGGCCAGACGGCTCACCTGATCCGGCGATGTACTTTTGGGCTACGGGATTGCTGAGTTCATTCCTCGACAACGCACCGACATATCTTGTATTTTTCAACACCGCAGGGGGTGACCCAAAAGTGTTGATGACAACACTGGCACCTACACTGGCCGCCATTTCAGCGGGCGCGGTGTTTATGGGGGCCAACTCGTACATTGGTAACGCGCCCAATTTAATGGTCAAGGCGGTGGCTGAAGACCGTGGCGTTAAGATGCCCAGTTTCTTTGGCTACATGGCCTGGTCTTGCAGTATGTTGATTCCGCTTTTCATCATCATGACCTTTGTCTGGTTTAAATAAAACACTATGAACAAACCCAAAATTTTGATTGCACGGGCAATATTTCCTGAGGTCGTTGCCAAGTTGGAGCAACATTTCGAGGTGACATCCAATACGGCTGACGAGATTTGGTCAAAAGCGCAACTGATTGAGAAGTTGCGGGGCCAACAAGGCGTTTTCACCACGGGCGGTGAGCGCATTGACGCCGAACTCATTGCGCAGTGTCCAGATTTGAAAATTTGCGCCAATATGGCGGTGGGCTACAACAATTTCGATGTCCCAGCCATGACGGCAGCTGGTGTTCTGGCCACCAACGCGCCGGATGTGCTGACTGAAACCACCGCTGATTTTGGTTTTGCGTTGTTAATGGCCACCGCGCGGCGCGTGACAGAAAGCGAGCACTACCTGCGCGCTGGCCAATGGACGAAATGGAGCTATGACATGTTTGCTGGTAGCGACATTCATGGCAGCACACTGGGTATTTTGGGCATGGGTCGCATAGGTCAAGGCATTGCCAAGCGTGGCGCGCATGGCTTTGGTATGAAAGTGATTTATCACAACCGCTCTCGGTTGGATACGACGCTAGAAGAGCAATGCAAAGCAAGCTACGTGAGCAAGGAAGAGCTGCTGAAAACTGCTGACCATCTGGTGCTGGTGTTGCCCTATTCAGCGGCTTCCCATCACACCATTGGCGCTGCCGAACTGGCATTGATGAAGCCATCGGCTATCCTCGTCAATATTGCACGCGGCGGCATTGTGGATGACGCAGCTTTGGCTGTGGCGCTTCGCGAGAGGCGCATCGCCGCTGCCGGACTGGATGTGTTTGAGGGCGAGCCCAAAGTGCATCCCGATTTGCTGACCGTGCCCAACGTGGTGTTGACGCCGCACATTGCCAGCGCAACGCGGATCACTCGTATGGCGATGGCCAATTTGGCGGCAGACAATTTGATTGCAGTTTTAACAGGTAAAGCTGCTTTAACACCATTAAATACACCTTTAGCCCAATAAATATGGGCGCAATAGGCTCCTAATTAAATAGCATGACTGAACTTGGATTTTACGTATTGCTGGCGCTGTTGATCGTCAACCTGCTGCTCGTACTTTGGCTGTTGTTCAGAAAATCACCCGACAATACAAAAGCAGAGCTGCAGGAGCTGATCCTCGTTGGCAACGACAAGACAGAGCGCGAGGTGCGCCGGGAAATCGTTGACAACAGCCGAGCCAGTCGGCAAGAACTCAACACCACATTTGCTAATTTTCAGCAGACCCTGACCCAGCAAAGCGCCGAGGCCATTCGCACCCAAAACACGCAGATTGATGCGTTTGGCCAGCAACTTGCGTTGTTGCAAAAAACGCTGTCAGACACGCTGGTCATGCAATTGCAATCGGTCAGTGAGTCCAATGCACGCCGCATGGGCGAGGTACGTGAAACGCTTGAAAAGCAACTTGCCCAACTGCAAGCCACCAACTCTGCCAAGCTGGATGAGATGCGCAAGACGGTCGATGAAAAGCTGCAAACCACGCTGGAAACGCGGCTGGGCGAAAGCTTCAAGCAGGTCGCCGACAGGCTGGAGCAAGTCCATAAGGGTCTCGGGGAAATGCAAACCCTGGCCCAAGGTGTGGGCGACTTGAAGCACCTGCTGACGAACGTCAAGACACGCGGAATTTTTGGCGAAGCACAACTGTCTGCGTTGCTCGAACAAGTGTTTACCGTTGACCAGTATGCGGCTCAGGTTGTTACCCAACCAGGTAGCAAAAACGCTGTTGACTTTGCCATCAAGCTGCCGGGCCGTTCAGATTCAGGCGAGCCGCTGTGGTTGCCGATTGATGCAAAATTTCCGAATGAAGATTACGAGCGCCTGCTGGATGCGCAGCAACGTGCGGATGTGCTGGGCGCCGAGGCCGCAGGCAAAGCGCTTGAAATGCGCATCCGACTGGAGGCTAAGTCCATCAGTGACAAATACATTGCGCCACCCCACACCACAGACTTTGCAATTTTGTTTTTGCCGACCGAAGGCCTGTACGCCGAAGTGTTGCGCCGCCCTGGCCTGATGGAAAGCTTGAGCCGTGACCACCGCATCACGTTGGCCGGGCCGACCACTTTACTGGCAATGCTCAGTTCGCTACAAATGGGCTTCAGAACGCTGGCGCTTGAAAAACGTTCCAGCGAGGTATGGCAGGTACTGGGAGCAGTCAAAACCGAATTCGGCAAGTTTGGCGATGTGCTGGCAAAAATCAAATCAAATGCTGAAACCATGCTTAACACCGTCAGCAGCGCCGAGCAGCGCAGCCGCGTGATGGGCAAAGCCTTGCGCAATCTGGAGGCGCTGCCTGAGATTGATTCTGTGCGGTTGCTGCCGCTGGACAAAGAGATTGATTGATCTCCCTGTGTTACTGCCTCCCCTTCCGGGGGAGGGGAGGGTAGGGGTGGGGGCAAACCCAGAACGACTTTCTGCATCGCGCCTCCCCCCATCCCAACCTTGTATGCTGGAAATTGGGAACGTAGTGAACGGTGACGTAATTTGTTTTGGGGAGTTATCCACAGCCCGTACGGCCTTAGAGCT
>JAYVPR010000404.1:0-3911 GCA_043757245.1 Polaromonas sp.
AATGCGTACCAGCCATTGGCCATCGTGGGCTTTGGCATCCAGCCAGCTTGCCAATGCGGCAACGAGTGAACCTGCATGCAAAGGCCCGGTGGGTGAGGGTGCAAAACGCCCAACGTATGTTGCCCCCACGTTGCCCACCGCCAGAGTTCAGTCTTTACACAACGGCCAAAGCCAATTCAAGCCCAGACACAAACCCGTCCTCCACCCGATGCCCTAAGCACCAGTCGCCGCAGGCGCCTATGCCGAGTTTGGCGTTCCATAAGTAGCTTTTGCCCAGTGGCTCGGTGGTTTGTGCATAGCGCCAGCGGTGGACTTCGGCAAACGGCGGCTGCGCGCGAATGCCGGTCACTTCAGTAAAGGCTTTGAGCAGCTTGGCTTTGACGCGTTCGGCATCATCCTCCAGGTGGCGTTCAGACCAGTCTGGGCTGGCCTGTACTGTCCAGCGTTCAATCGGGCCGCGCCCAGGTTTGGACGACTCGCGTGCCAGCCAGGCAATGCGGTGGTGGGTACTGCGGGCAGCGTTCCACTGCGGGCCCAGGTGAGCCAGCGCAGGTTGCGCCGCTTTGGGAAAAGCCAGCATCAAGGTCCAGCAGGGAGCAACGCTAACTTTGGCAATCTCACCCATCATGGGTTTGGCAATCTGTGATGACAACAGCAGCGCATGCGCTTGTACCGACGGCACGGCCATGATGACCGCGTCAAAGCCTGAATGAACGCTGGTTGTCGCCCCCGGCCCTTCGGTTTGCAACTGCCAGCGCTTAGGGCTGAGCGAGTCGGTTTGTATACGCGTAACCTGGGTTTCAAAATGCACTTGCCCGGTGACCGTCAGCGGCTTGGCCCATTCTTTGACCAGTGCGCTCATGCCGGGTGCGGCTACCCAATGGGCTTCTTTAGACGGCAGGCTGGACGCCACCACGCGGCCTGCCTGGTCAAGAATCCGCACCGTGTTGGCGCTCCAGCGGCGCACCAGCTGCGGGCTGATGGCCAAGGCTTTTTCAAACCGCGCATCACGCACCGTGAAGTACTGCGCGCCGTGGTCAAAAGCGCCAAATTCGGTATTGCGCGTCGACATGCGCCCGCCTGCACCACTGCTTTTTTCAAACACGCTGACTTGATGCCCTGCTTGAGCCAATGTGCGGGCACAGGCCATGCCTGCGATGCCCGCACCGATGACGGCGATGCGACGAGCTGGCGCGGGAGGTTTTGATGCGGGGGCTTTTTTTGTCATGGTGTGTTTTTAGGGGTGCAATGATGTTGACGCCAATGTACTCTAAACGCCGAATCAGGCTTGTCGCTCAAGCAGCGCGCTTCTGGTCTTGGGGTGATCCAGCTGCTTGAGCCACCACTGCAAGGCCTTGCCATCGGCGGTGCGCCAAGCGTAGCTTACCCGCACCACACGCGGTCTTTGGCTTACTTTTTTCTCAACCAGTCGGCCCGCGTCAATCCAGGGTCGGGCCAGGTATTCGGGCAAAAACCCAGCACCCAGGCCGCGCACTTGCGCATCCAGCTTGGCCAGCATGCCGGGCACAGTAAAAACGTCTTGCCCTCCCAGCAGGCCAATGGTCACGCCGCTGCCGCGTTGCACTGAATCAGCAACAGCAACCACCCGGTGCGCCCGCATCATGCTGTCTGTGATGGGCTCTGCGGCCTTGGCCAATGCGTGGTGCGGTGCGACGGCATACACAAATCTGGTGTTGCCAAGCACCTTGCTGTGCAGGTCCTGGCTGCTACCTGGCTCCAGCGTGACACCGATCGCCAAATCAGCCTGGCCAGATGTCAGCGCCTGCAGCGTGCCCGACAGCGCTTCCTCTCGAAGTTTAAGCCGCGTGGGTGGGTTTAGCGCAAAAAACGCCGCACACAATTCCATGATGGTGCTGCGCGAAATAATGCTGTCAACTGACAAGGTCAGTTGTGGCTCCCAACCAGTGGCCACCCGTTTGACGCGGTTGGCAATCGCATCAAGCTCATTCAAAACGCGGTTACCCTCACGCAGCAACTCTTTGCCTGCTTCAGTTAATTTAGCCTGGCGTGAGGAGCGGTCAAACAGCAACACATCAAGACCATCTTCCACACGCCTGATCCGGTAAGTCAGTGCGCTGGGTACAACGCCTAATTCGCGCGCTGCGGCGGCCATGCTGCCTGTGCGGTGTACAGCGTCAATCAGGCCAAGTGCCTCGGGCGTCAGCACATCACGGATAGCTGTTTTTTGCATATATCACCTAATCATTCAAATAATTTGAATGATGCCATCAAATACAAACAACCGCCAGAGGCGTTTTGCCAGCTACATTGGATTCATTAATCTTCATATTAGAAAAGTAAACACCATGATCACACTCCGTAAATCTCAAGAGCGCGGTTATGCCGACCACGGCTGGCTCAAGTCATTCCATTCCTTCTCATTTGCCGGCTACTACGACGAAAAGCACATGGGCTTTGGCAACTTGCGCGTCATCAATGAAGACCGCATTGCACCGGGCACGGGCTTTGGCACGCACGGCCACAAGGACATGGAAATCGTCAGCTACGTGCTGCAAGGTAACCTGGCCCACAAAGACAACATGGGCAACGTCAAGGGCATCCCGCCGGGCGATGTTCAACGTATGAGCGCTGGCACGGGCGTGCAGCACAACGAGTTCAATCATGCCGATAGCCAGGAAACGCATTTTTTGCAAATCTGGATTGAGCCAAACGTCAAAGGCATTGCACCGGGCTATGAGCAAAAGACGTTCAATGCAGATGAAAAACGCGGCAAGCTGCGACTGGTGGCATCCGGTGATGGGGCGGAGGGCTCTGTCACGATACATGCTGACGCCAAAATTTATGCGGGGCTGCTTGACGGTGACGAAACAGCTGCGTTGACTTTAAATCTGGCGCGCAAGACATATTTGCACCTGGTTCGCGGTGATTTGCAAGTCAATGGTTTGGCGCTGGCTGCGGGCGACGCCGCTTTGCTGTTGTCCGAGAGCCAGCTGCAATTGAGCAAGGGCGTCGATGCCGAGGTTTTGGTGTTCGACTTGGCCGATTAATTTTTTTGTTTCTCGTTTTGTAACTACTCAGGTTCCAAAACACGAAGCTGACCATAGAAGTCATTCACCGCAGAGGCGCAGAGCACGCAGAGGCTCGCAGAGAAATTTTTCTTTTTCTTGCCTCCTCTTGCTCTGCGCGCTCTGCGTCTCTGCGGTGAAGGCTGTTTTTATGCCGGGCTGAGTAGTTACCTCGTTTTTTTAAATTTGTAGGGATTTTCATGTCAAAAGTAGTCGTTGTTTATCACTCAGGTTATGGCCATACCCAGCGCGTGGCGCAATTTGTGTCTGACGGTGCAGACGCAGAGCTGATCGCCATTGATGCAGAAGGTAATCTGACGGAGGCGCAATGGGCCAGCCTAGATGCCGCTGATGCCATCATCATGGGCAGCCCAACCTATATGGGCATGGCCAGCTGGCAGTTCAAAAAATTTGCTGACGCGACCAGCAAAAAATGGTTTGTCGGCGCCTGGAAAGACAAGGTCGCGGGCGGCTTTACCTGCTCGGCCAGCCCGAGTGGCGACAAGTTGTCCACCATCCAGTACTTCATGACATTGGCCATGCAGCAAGGCATGATCTGGGTCGGTCAGCCTGAGCTGAACAACGGCACCATCAACCGCATCGGCTCTAATTCCGGCGTAATGGCCCAAGTTGGCCCGCAAGACCCGGCCAGTGCCATCCCGCAAGGCGATCTGGACACCGCAGCAGCCTATGGCAAGCGCGTGGCTGAGGTGGCGACTAAATTACGCGGTTGATTTAGCGCATTGAAACATGCCTGCCCCCTAAAATGCAGGCATGTTTGTCCATCTACGTATCCATACCGAGTTTTCAGTCGTTGACGGCACCAACCGTATTGACGAGATCACCGCCGCCGCTGCTCTTGAT
>JAYVPR010000405.1:0-3898 GCA_043757245.1 Polaromonas sp.
AGCGTAAAGTGTGCGCCGGGCTGCATGCGCAGCGTCCAGATGGCGACATCGGCCTGGGCTTGAGCGGCCCATGAATCTGGCGGCGGGTTTAATGGTTTATCAACATCGTCCAGCTGGCCGGCAATGACAGACACAAACGTCTCTAGCCCGTTCGCATCTTTAACGACACGGTTAGGAATATCGTCAGCCCAAAACATGGTGAAGTGCGGCTCAGCCATTTTGCTGGCTGCGGGCAAATTGAGCCAAATCTGGAACAGCTCCAGCGGGTTAGCTGCGTCACCATTGAGGAGCGGGAACATCTCGGCATGGACAATGCCCTTGCCAGCAGTGAGCCACTGCACATCACCCCGCCCAAAACGTGCGGTGGCACCCAGTGAATCTGAATGGTCAATCAACCCCTTGCGCACAATCGTGACTGTTTCAAACCCCCGATGCGGGTGCGCTGGAAAGCCCGGCACACTGTGGCCGTGGTACAGGCTCCAGCCATCTTTGCGGCTGAAGTCTTGGCCAATGTTGCGCCCTTCTAGCGATGCTTTAGGGCTCATGTCGGCATTGGCTTGGGGATAAGCGTCGTCGTGGTACGCACAAAACAAAAACGGATCCAGCGTTGGCCACTGGGGGCCAAGGGGCAAGATGTTCAAGATCGGGTTGGGTGTCATTTAAATCACTTGGTGCTTAAAACTGAATTGGCAAGTACCCGCTAAAAGAGCGCTAAAGCACGCGTTATTTTGCGCGGCTGCCCAACACGGCTGCGCCGAGTATGAGTACCGTTGCCAGACCAATGCCCAGTGTCAAAGGCCGCCCTGTGGCGAACATCAGCAGCACCGTCGATGCCAATGGGGTGAGGTAGCTCAAAATGCCGATTTTGCGGGCGTCGCCTTTTTTAAGCGCTGCGTCCCACAAGAAAAAAGCCGCGCCCAGCGGGCCGAGACCCATCAACACCATGAGCAACCAGTCTCGACCGTTTAATGCGACCGGCGCTTCAAGTAGCGCATGGCACAGCAATGGCAACACGCCTGATACCAGCCCAAACAAACCGATCGCTGCTGTCGGAAAACCGCGCCCCTGAAGGGTCATGCGCTTACTCATGAGTGAATAGCTAGCCCATATAAAAGCCGAAGCCGCAGCCAGAATGTAGCCCCAGGCAAAGCCCCTGCCAACCAAACCTTGCAGGCCTGATGTGAACAACGTATCTCCAAGGATTGCAATGGCAGCCCCCAAAAAACCAACATAAGCAGCTATTAAATGTGTAGCACTTAATTTGATGCCTGGCAGAAATAGCGGAGCCATCAACACCATGCCGAGCGGCCACAGGTAGTTGACCAGATTGGCCTCGACCGCAGGCGCGTGGCGCAGCGCAATGAACAAAAAAAAGTGAAAGCCAAACAAACCATACACACCCAGCGCCAAGGCCGACCAGGACACCCTCCACCGCCTGAAAAACGGCCAGGCAGGCACACTGCCCACCAGCAGTGCAATTCCTGTCAGTAAAAACGGCGGAACATGGGCCAGCAGGGTACCAAGCACGGCCAGGGACGACCACAGGCCAATGGCGATGAGGGCAAGCAGGGTGGGGCTGAAGCGCATGGTGCAGTTTTTTTATACGGGATGGTAAAAATTATGTCGCTGCGCTGGCTTCGACAAGCTCAGCCCGAACCGAAGTTGAGACTGCATCTGACCGGATCAACAAAAGATTTTTGACGCAACATAAAACAAGCCCCGACCTGTTGTTCAGACAGAGCGGGACTTGATGCGGGCAAGTTGCGGCGCTTGCCGCGTGTTGATTACTCGCTGGCTGCGCTTTCAGCGCCTGCGGGTATGGCTTCGAGTTCAGCGGCTTCAGCTTCAGCAATGGCGCGGCGCTCGGCGTCGTCCATCAGGTCCTTGGCTTTACGAGCCTCATGGTAGGCCATGCCGGTACCGGCAGGAATCAAGCGGCCCACAATCACGTTTTCTTTCAGACCGCGCAACTCGTCGCGCTTGCCCATGATGGCAGCCTCGGTCAGCACGCGGGTGGTTTCCTGGAAGGAAGCCGCTGAAATAAACGAGTCGGTTGACAGCGATGCCTTGGTGATACCAAGCAACAGGTTGCTGAAGGTCGCCGGGATCTTGCCGGCAGCCTGCAACGCGTCGTTCATGTCCAGCAAGGCTGAACGTTCGACCTGCTCACCGGCGATGTAGGCGGACTCGCCGACGTTTTCAATGACCACGCGGCGCAGCATTTGGCGGACGATCACTTCAATGTGCTTGTCGTTGATCTTCACGCCTTGCAGACGGTAAACGTCCTGCACTTCATCGACGATGTAACGGGCGAGCTCTTCCATACCCAGCAAACGCAAGATGTCTTGCGGGTCGGCCGGGCCGTCCACAATCGACTCGCCCTTGTTCACGACCTGACCTTCGTGCACGAGAATATTCTTCTCTTTCGGCACCAGGTCTTCCCAGACCTTGCCTTCCGGGTCGGTGATCTGCAGGCGAATCTTGCCTTTGGTCTCTTTGCCGAATGACACGGTACCGGTCATCTCGGCCAGCGTGCCTTTGTCTTTTGGCGTACGGGCTTCAAACAGCTCGGCCACACGCGGCAAGCCGCCGGTGATGTCGCGTGTTTTCTGGCCTTCAATCGGGATACGGGCCAGCACTTCGCCGGGGCCCACATCCTGGCCATCACGCACCTGAACCAGGGCACCAATCTGAAAGCCAATCGTCACCGAGTGATCAGTGCCGGGGATCTTGACTTCATTGCCAGCAGCATCGATCAGCTTGACGCCGGGACGAATGACCTTGGTTGCGCCGCGACGTTTCGGGTCAATCACCACCATGGTGGACAAGCCGGTCACGTCGTCAACCTGACGGGCAACGGTGACGCCTTCTTCGACATTCTCGAACTGCGCTTTACCCGCAAACTCGGTGATGATCGGGCGGGTCAGTGGATCCCAGTTGGCCAGAATAGTCCCGGCCTTGATGGCTTGATCCGCCTTGACAGCCAAAATCGCGCCATAAGGTACTTTGTGGCGCTCGCGCTCACGGCCATGCTCGTCATGAATGACGATTTCACCAGAACGGGCAATCACGACCAACTCTTTTTTGCTGTTGGTGACGTAACGCATCGGTGCATTGAAACCAATCACGCCGTTGGACTTGGACTCAACGCTGGACGCAATCGCTGCGCGGGATGCCGCACCACCGATGTGGAACGTGCGCATCGTCAACTGCGTGCCGGGCTCACCGATGGACTGGGCAGCAATGATGCCGACCGCCTCGCCAATGTTGATAAGGCCGCCACGACCCAGGTCGCGGCCATAGCACTTGGCGCACAGGCCAAAGCGGGTTTCGCAGTTCAGTGCGGTACGCACTTTGACTTCGTCAACGCCAGCAATCTCTAACTCTTCAATCAAATCCTCGTCGAGCAAAGCGTCACGGGCGGCCATCACAGAGCGGTTTTCAGGGTGCAGAACGTCTTCAACCACGGTGCGGCCCAAGATACGGTCACGCAATGATTCAATCACTTCACCGCCCTCCACAATGGCGCGCATGACCGAGCCTTCGTGGGTGCCGCAATCGTCTTCAGTGACCACCAGGTCTTGCACCACGTCACACAAGCGGCGGGTCAGGTAACCGGAGTTGGCAGTTTTCAAAGCGGTGTCGGCCAAGCCCTTACGCGCGCCGTGGGTGGAGATGAAGTACTCCAGCACATTCAGGCCTTCGCGGAAGTTGGCGGTAATCGGCGTTTCAATGATCGAGCCATCAGGCTTGGCCATCAAACCGCGCATACCGGCCACCTGACGAATCTGCGCCGGTGAGCCGCGCGCGCTTGAGTCGGCCATCATGTAAATGGAGTTGAACGACTCTTGCTCGACCAGATTGCCATGGCGATCGGTGACTTTTTCTTTCGACAACT
>JAYVPR010000406.1:0-3895 GCA_043757245.1 Polaromonas sp.
CGAGAAATCTGGCAAATAGCCACAAGCCACAACCAATCTAACGGCTAGTTCAAATGCGGCAACCGCTTTAGCACGTCATGCACTACCGGTCGCCACACCAGCAACAACAAGGTTAGCGCCAGTGGCACGGTGGTCACGTAGCCTAAAAACTTAAAACCCAGGGCGCCACACAAAGCACCAATAAAAAAGCTGCAGACCAGGATCATGTGCAAACGCAGTTTTTGGCGGTTCGCCCGCACTGGTTCCGCCAGACTGAGCTGGTTACGGTTGATGTACAGCAGTTTGCCCAGCTCAATGCCTAGGTCCGTTACCAGCCCGGTAACGTGCGTGGTGCGGATTTCTGATTTCGATATTTTCGAGATGACGGCGTTTTGCAAGCCCATGATGAAGCACAAAAGCAGCACCGTCAGTGGCACCAGTAAGTTCAACCACCAACTGATGACTGCGCCAAAAATACCAAAGATCAACAGCAGCACCGACTCCAAAAGCAGCGGCAGGCCGTAAGCGCAGGTCAGCTGTTCACGCAGGCCCCAATTGACCAGCCAGGCAGTCGTCATGGCGCCCAGCAAAAATGCCAATAACGCTCCCAAGCTTGCAGCGGCCAGCACCAGATTGCCCAGCACCAAGTGGTCAGCTAGCGCTGACACCACACCTGTCATATGAGATGTGTAAGTGCCCACTGCCAAAAAACCGCCTGCGTTCGTTGCGCCCGCCACAAACGCCAGCACTGCACCCAGGCGGGTGTTGGTTTGGGTGTTGCGGTTATTGACGTCGATCCAGCCGTGTATGGAGTTGCGCATTGGGCTGGCTTGCTCGTTGAGCTGTCTAGGTTGCTGGAGCCTAAAAGGCTTTGGCGTGGTAACTCACTCTTGGCAAATCTTTGTAGTCCACATCTTGAGTCCAAAAGATGGCGTTGAATTCTATGGCGATGCTGTACATGACTGCGTCGGCCATGGCTAGGCGGTGCTTTTGGGCGATGTCTGAGGCTGCAATGGCTCTGGCCGCGGTTAGCTCGACTACTGTGCTGCGGCACATGAGTTCAATGGCTTCTTCGCGTACTGCGGTGGTAGATGTACGGCTCAAAAAACGGTGAACCTCGAAAACTGATATCGCTGGCACGATCAACCGTGCTGTCTGCTCAATGATGGGTTTGAAGGTTCGGCCAGCAGTTGACCCTAGAAAAAACTCAATCCAGCCAGAAGAATCGACACAAAACATCAAAATCGATCGGGCTCTTTGGGCATGTCAGTATTGATATTGCCGAGATGTTTCAAAATTCCAAAGTAGGCGCTGACGGGTAGCTCAGGCTTGAGGATGGCTTCTTTATCACCACAAAAGAATTTCACTTTGGAGCCTTCAACGAGCCCCAGTCTGGCGCGCATGGCTGCTGGCAGGGTGATCTGGCCTTTGCTGCTGACGGTGGCTTCAAGTTCGAGTGTGGCTTGCATAGTGGACTCCTATTTGATGTAAAAGTAAGTATGAACTAGAGGTAAGGCGTTGTCAAATTCCTTACTTTCTCTTACTTTCCCTTACTTTTATATTCCGACTACCGAACCCGCATCCCCGGCAAGGCACCTTCCATTGGCTCCAGCACATAAATGCCAGGCAGGGTTTTGTCATCCGCATGGCTGGCCGCCAGCACCATGCCTTCACTGATGCCGAACTTCATTTTGCGCGGCGCCAGGTTGGCGACCATCACGGTGTGTTTGCCAATCAGGTCGTCGGGTTTGTAAGCGCTGGCGATGCCGCTGAAGACGTTACGTGTTTTGCCCTCGCCGACATCCAGCGTTAGGCGCAATAGCTTGGTCGAACCCTCAACCGCTTCGCAGTTGAGGATCAGTGCGATGCGCAGATCGATTTTTGCGAAGTCGTCGATGCTGATGGTAGGGGCGATGGGCTCAAAGCCAGGCACTATAGTTTCAATAGCTGCTTGTCCTTGTGTTTGTTCGGCTGGAGGCTCAAACAATGCATCAAGTTGTTCTGATGTGACGCGTTGCATGAGATGTGTGTAGTCACCCAACTGATGACCTGCCGCCAGCGCAATGGCTGCGTTTTCAAAGCTCAGCACCTCGCATTGCAAAAACTTTTCAACGGCAGTCGCTACGCCGGGCATCACTGGTTTCAGACAAGCCGTCATGACGCGAAACATTTGAATCGCCTCAGCGCTGACTTCAGCGGCTAGTCCGGTCTTTCCTTCCTTCACCAACTTCCATGGCGCGGCAGCGTCAAAACGCGCGTTGACGCTATCTGCAAAGGACATGACTTCGCGCATGGCTTTGGCATATTCCCGCTGCTCCAGGTGCTCTCTTACCAGTTTTAACAGGTTGTCAGCGCTCACCTGTGAGCTCTCGCTAGTCTGGCTACAGACCACCAGCTTTCCCTCTGGTAAAAACTTCGCAGCGCGGCTTGCTATATTGACAAACTTGCCCACCAAATCACTGTTGACCCGCAGCATGAAATCGTCTGCATTGAAGTCAATGTCTTCATTTTTTGCATTCAACTTCGCAGCCAGGTAATAGCGCAGCCACTCGGGGTTCATGCCCAAGCCCAGGTATTTGAGCGGGTCAAGCCCCGTTCCCCGACTTTTGCTCATCTTCTCGCCATTGTTTACGGTCAAAAAGCCATGTACAAATATATTATTCGGAGTTTTGCGGCCGCTGAAATGCAGCATGGCAGGCCAGAACAACGTGTGGAAGGTGACGATGTCTTTGCCGATGAAGTGGTACTGCTCCAGTTCCGGATCAGCCATGTATTCGGTATATGAAAGTCCGTCCTCGCCTGCCTCTATGCAGCGCTTGTCGAGCAGGTTTTTCAGTGAAGCCAGGTAACCCACAGGCGCATCCAGCCACACGTAAAAATACTTGCCCGGCGCATCGGGAATTTCAATGCCGAAATACGGCGCATCGCGGCTGATGTCCCAGTCACCCAGGCCTTCACTTTTGCTGCCGTCCGGGTTGGTACGAACGCTGAACCACTCTTTAACCTTGTTGGCCACTTCAGGCTGCAGCTTCCCGTCCTGTGTCCATTCTTGCAAAAACTCAACGCAGCGCGGGTCTGACAGTTTGAAGAAAAAATGCTCGGAGCTCTTCATCACCGGCGTAGCGCCAGACAGCGCTGAATACGGGTTGATCAGATCGGTAGGTGCGTACACCGCACCGCAGTTTTCGCAGTTGTCGCCGTACTGGTCTTTCGTACCGCATTTGGGGCAGGTGCCCTTGATGTAGCGATCTGGCAAAAACATGTTCTTTTCCGGGTCAAAGAACTGTTCAATGGTTTTGACATCAATCAGGTTGTTGGCTTTGAGGTCACGGTAAATCTGTCGGGCCAAGTCGTGATTCTCTGGCGAATCGGTCGAGCTCCAGTTGTCAAAACTGATGTGAAAACCGTCCAGATATTCTTTGCGGCCTGCTGCAATATCAGCCACAAATTGCTGCGGCGTTTTGCCCGCTTTTTCAGCCGCAATCATGATCGGCGCACCATGCGCGTCGTCAGCGCCTACAAAATTGACGTGATTGCCCTGCATGCGTTGAAAGCGCACCCAAATGTCAGCCTGGATGTATTCCATGATGTGGCCAATATGGAATTTTCCATTGGCGTAGGGAAGGGCGGTGGTGACGAAGAGTTGGCGGGGCATGGGTACTGTTGCTTCATGGGGTAATCCATCATTTTAGGTGGCTTGGCTACACTTGGGTATTGTTAGAAAATTCATGTATGCCAACCAAAGATCAAATACTCCAAGCCATTAGTACCGTCGTTGACCCGAACACAGGTAAAGATTTCGCCACAAGCAAATCCATAAAAAACCTGCAAATCAGTGGCGACGACGTTTCGTTTGACGTAGAAGTGGGGTATCCCGCCAAAAGCCAGTTCACGGCTTTTCGTAAAAGCCTGATTG
>JAYVPR010000407.1:0-3882 GCA_043757245.1 Polaromonas sp.
CCTGATGGGCCGCAACGGCATGGGCAAAAGCACGCTGCTCAAAAGCATCATGGGCCTGGTCAAGCCGCGCGGCGGTTCGGTTGAGATTGCAGGCAAAGAGATGACAGGCCGCGCGCCGCATGAAGTGGCACAGCTCGGCATTGCCTATGTGCCAGAGGGCCGCGGCATCTTCGGCAACCTGAGTGTGGTTGAAAATTTAAAAATGGCAGCGCGTGCCGGAACGCGCGGCCAACGCGACTGGACTTATGACCGCGTGCTGGAGACCTTCCCAAGATTAAAAGAACGCCTGAGCCACGGCGGCCAGCAGCTCAGCGGTGGCGAGCAACAAATGCTGACCATTGGCCGGGCGCTGATGACGAACCCCGACGTGCTCATACTGGACGAAGCCACTGAAGGCCTGGCCCCGTTGATTGCGCGCGACATATGGCGAATTTGCGCCCTGATTCGAGAGACAGGTATCAGCAGCGTCATCGTCGATAAAAACCACAAACACGTCACGCAAATCACCGACCGCAACGTGATTCTGGTGAAAGGCGAAGTGGTGTTTGAAGGCACTTCCCAAGCGCTGAATGCCCAGCCGGAGTTGCTACAACAGTACCTTGGTGTTTAAAACCATGCGCACCCAGGTAGCCATCATCGGCGCAGGTCCGGCAGGCCTTTTGCTCGGCGCTCTGCTGCACAAAGCAGGCATCGCCAACATCATCATTGAGCGCCAAAGTGGCGACTACGTTCTACAGCGTATCCGCGCGGGAATCCTTGAACAAGGCACGGTCGACATGCTGCACAGCGTGGGCGCTGGCGAGCGCCTGGCCCTTGAGGGCACGATCCACCACGCGATTGAGCTGGTGTTTAAAAACCAGCGCCACCGCGTTGATGTGACCGGCCTGACAGGCGGTAAAGTCGTGACAGCTTACGGCCAAACTGAAGTAACGCATGACCTGATGGATGCACGGGCCGCTAACGGGCTGGTAACGGTGTACCAGGCCAATGATGTCAGCGTTGAAGACTTTGACACACCGCAGCCCAAAGTGCGCTTTGTGAAGGATGGCCAGCACATCGAGCTGGCCTGCGACTTCATCGCCGGATGCGACGGCTTTCACGGCGTGTGCCGGGCCAGCGTACCGAAAACTGCCATCACGGAGTTCGAGCGCGTTTATCCCTTTGGCTGGCTGGGCGTGCTGGCCGATGTGCCACCCGTTTCACCGCACGCGATTGTGTATGGCAACCACGAGCGTGGCTTTTCACTGTGCTCCATGCGCAGTTTGACGCGCAGCCGCTACTACATTCAGTGCCCCATGTCGGACAAAGTTGAGCAATGGAGCGACACCGACTTTTGGGACGAACTGCGCAAACGGCTGAACCCTGAGCTGGCTGAGCGCATCGTCACCGGCCCATCGATTGAAAAAAGCATTGCGCCCCTGCGCAGCTTTGTCGCCGAGCCGATGCGCTTTGGGCGCCTGTTTTTAGCCGGTGATGCAGCCCACATCGTGCCGCCTACAGGTGCCAAAGGTTTGAACCTGGCGGCATCTGACGTGAATTATTTGTCAGCTGCCTTCATTGACTTTTATCTTGAAAAGTCTGATGCAGGCATTGACGGTTATTCGGAGCGCGCCCTTGCCCGCATCTGGAAGGCCGAGCGCTTTTCATGGTCGCTGACCACGCTGATGCACCGCTTTCCTGATACCGACACCTTCGGTCAGAGAATGCAAGAAGCTGAGCTGGACTACCTGGTGCATTCAAAAGCCGCGTCCACTGCGCTGGCTGAAAATTATGTGGGTTTGCCGTTATAAAGTCTTAAAAATAGGCAAAATAAGGTAACTACTCAGGTCGTTTTCGTCTTGTTCCCTCCCCTTCCGGGGGAGGATTAGGGTGGGGGCGAGTGCAGAAACAGTGGCAGCATCGCGCGTGCCCCCATCCCAACCTTCCCCCAGCAGGGGAAGGGGTAAAAGGGAGGTGAGTAGTTACAAAATAAGGCATCATTTATGCTTTCAACCCAATAAATACGGGCGCAATAAGCTCCTGAAAACATAGCATATGACGCACCCCGCATCCCCACAGATTCGCCCTTTAAAACGCCTTCGCATCCTGAGCCTGGCGCTCAACCTGCCCGGCCCTGCGGCGCTGATGCGTTGCCAGCAGATGGGCGCACGCTGTGTGAAACTCGAACCCCCGGCTGGTGACCCGATGCAAATTTACAGCCCGGCAGCCTACACGGCGCTGCACCAGGGCATTCGCATTACCAAGGCAGACCTTAAAACGGCCAGCGGACAAAAAGCCCTGCACCGCGAGCTGGCCAAAGCCGACGTGCTGCTCACCTCGTTTCGCCCTTCTGCACTCGTCAAACTGGGTTTGACCTGGAAGGCACTGCACAAACAGTACCCGCAGCTCAGCCAGGTGGCCATCGTCGGCAGTACGGGCGCGCAAGCCGAAGAGCCAGGGCACGACCTGACCTATCTGGCCGAAAACGGATTGGTCACTGGGCTTGACTTACCCGCCACGCTGTACGCCGACATGGGCGGCTCATTGATGGCAAGCGAAGCGGTGTTGCAGGCGGCGCTGCACAGGCACACCAGTGGCCACCCTGGCAACTCAGGCGCTAGCTCAGGCATTTATCTGGAGGTGGCATTGTCAAGCGCAGCAAGCTACCTCGCGCTGCCCCGTGCCTGGGGTTTGACGACACCCGGCGCGGCGATTGGCGGCGGCCATGCGGGCTACCAAATCTACCCCTGCAAGAACGGCCGTGTGGCCGTTGCAGCCATCGAGCCACACTTCGCCGCACGCCTTTGCGCAGCTGCCGGGCTGGCTAGCACCCCTGGATTGCCGGCCAACATGCGCCTGCCCGTCACCCGGCAAGCCATTGCCGCCTGGCTACTGGGTAAAAGCCGCGCCCAGCTGGACAAACTGGCTATAGACAAAGACATCCCCATGCACACCTTGGCTGAAGCTGGAGCGCAAACCCTAGCCCGTTAGGTCGCCCTCACTAGGGCAAACCCCTAAACTTCATCCATCTGTTAACCCCTTTGAAGAAAACCCCATGACCGCTAAAAATCTCTCCACCGTTGCCACCGACCTGATTGAGTGCTACGGCAATACCGCCAAAAACGTGATTGAGGCCTACCGCGCAGGCGGCGAGCATGTCGTAACAGTGCTGGAAAAGCGCTGGAATACCGCCTTCAAAGAGTCACGTTCACAATTAACCAAAGAGGTGGCTCAAAACGCATCAGCCTTTCAACTGGCCTTCAGCGTGTACTACACCAAAGGTTTGACGCAAACCACCAAAGGGGCAGAGTTGGTCGTGAGCCAGTTGGTGAAATTGGCTGAAGCAGGTGTTGAGCGCGCAGCCGCCAACGCCAGCCTGTTTGAAGAAAAAACCGGCCTGAACACTCTGAACACCATCGCTGAAGTGACCAAGCCAGGCACCGTGGTGTTGAGCCAGTTGGCCGCCAAAATCGAAGAAAAATCAGCCCAGTTGGCCAGCAAAATCACCGGTGACAACATCACCACAGCCAGCGTCAAACGCGCATCGGCTTTTGGCCAACGCCGCGCAGCCAAGGCTGCGTAATTTAAGCTATATTTTTTATAGCTGATAGCGCCCGTTTTAATTGGGTCAGCGCCTGATTTGACCAGTTATTTTGTATTGAGATCGATAAAAATCCCCAAAACACAGCGTTTTGGGGATTTTTGCATGTGCTGTCGCACAGGGAGCAGCTATTGATCCGGCCTTGTGAAGTCTGAATTCCTTTATCCGTTCTCCCTGAGCTTGGTCGTTGGGTTTCCCTGTGCTAGCCAGGCTTCGACCCTTCGACGGGCTCAGGACAGGCCATGCCCAGCCCGAACGGAGAATTCATACTTCATTGAGCCGGAGCAACCGGCTCGGCAGCG
>JAYVPR010000408.1:0-3864 GCA_043757245.1 Polaromonas sp.
AGGGAGAGGGAGGAAGTCCGAACTCGGCTTTGCTTTGATTCCCCCACCCCGTCCTGGCTGGGCTTGAAAAAGCTGAAGGAGACGGATTAAAAAATTTAGATGTCCGACGGCGGCAAAGCCGACTAGTTTCTAAATTTTCCGGCTCATTCAGCTTTTTTCAAGGAACCGCGAAGCGGCCCAGACTGCGGGTCGCCTTTCTTTTGGTTACTCGCCGCCGGGCGACCCCGGCAAACCACGTGAAAGCCAACCGCTATAAACAAAAGAGCTACTCACGCCCGTATTAATTAGCCTACAGCCGGAATCACTCCCCCAAATAAGCCGACCGAACCCGAGGATCATTCAGCAACTCTTTGGCATTCCCATTCATCGTCACAATGCCCGACTCCATCACATAACCCCGGTCGGCGATGCCCAAAGCGCGGCTGGCGTTTTGTTCAACCAAAAGAATAGTCACGCCTTGTGCAGACACGTCCCGCACGACTTCAAAAATTTTGTCCACCATGATCGGTGACAAGCCCATCGAGGGCTCATCGAGCAGCAGCACTTTGGGGCGGCTCATCAGCGCACGTCCCATCGCCAACATTTGCTGTTCACCACCGCTCATGGTGCCGGCCAACTGGTCTTTGCGTTCACGCAGACGCGGGAAGATGGTGAACATTTTCTCCATGTCCGCCGCAATCTCGGCTTTGTCATTGCGGATATAAGCACCCATCTGCAAATTTTCAGTGATGGTCATTCGGCTGAAAACACCGCGGCCTTCTGGCACCATGGCCAGACCGTCGCGAACCAGATCCCATGCACCTTTGCCTTTGATGCTTTTACCCAGGTATTCGATGTCGCCGGATGCGGGTGGTAATGAACCGGTGATGGCTTTCATGGTGGTGGTTTTGCCAGCGCCGTTGGAGCCAATCAGCGTCACCAGTTCGCCTTCGTTAACGTGCAAGTCAACACCTTTGACGGCTTTAATACCGCCGTAGGCTACTTGCAGGCCTGTGATTTTCAGGAGTGTGGTTGTCATGTGATGGTTTCCCGTCTAGTGCCCAGAGCCCAAATAGGCGGTGATCACTTTTTCGTTTTTTTGTACGTCGGCTGGTGCGCCTTCAGCAATTTGTTTGCCATAGTCAAGCACCGTGACCCGGTCGCACAATCCCATCACCAGTTTCACATCGTGCTCAATCAGCAAGATGGTGCGGTTATCTTTGCGAATCTGGTCGATCAGCTCGCGCAACTGGACTTTTTCGGTCGCGTTCATGCCGGCAGCTGGCTCGTCGAGCGCAATCAATTGCGGGTCCGTGGCCAGTGCGCGGGCAATCTCTAAACGCCGCTGGTCGCCGTAGCTCAGAGTGCGCGCCTTGAAGTCGGCATACTTGCCGATGCCGACATAATCCAGCAGCTCTTGCGAGCGCTTGGCAATGGCAGCTTCTTCGTTTTTGAAACTCGCTGTGCGAAACACTGCGCCCAGCAAACCTGATTTGGTGCGGATATGCCGGCCAACCATGACGTTTTCCAGTGCTGTCATTTCGGCAAACAAGCGGATGTTTTGAAACGTGCGTGCAATGCCTGCTTTGGCAACTTCATGCACTGCGGTTGGCTTGTAGGGCTTGCCCGCCAGTTCAAACGTGCCGCTGTCTGGCGTGTAAAGCCCTGTCAATACGTTAAAAAAAGTGGTCTTGCCGGCACCGTTGGGGCCAATCAGGCCGTAGACCTGGCCGCGCTCGATATGAATGCCGACATCGCTGAGCGCCTGCAAGCCGCCGAAGCGTTTGGACACACCCGAGACTTTAAGTATGGTTTCACGCATGGCCATCATCCTTACGGGTTAATCGTGTTGCTGGTATTGCCGGAGCTACCGGCTGAAGGGCCGGTCGGCTTGTTCAATGACTTGCCGTGTTCGGGTGTGGGCCACAGTCCGCGTGGTCGCATCAGCATGATGACAATCATGGCCACGGCAATCAGCAGTTGCCGCAAAATAGCGGCGTCCAGGCGGCCATCCGTCATGTCCTGCAGTGGGCCGGCCACGTAACGCAGCACCTCGGGCAGTGCTGCCAGTAACAGCGCGCCCAAAATCACGCCAGGTAAATGGCCGATACCGCCCAACACCACCATGGCAACGATCATCACAGACTCCATCAGGCTGAAGGATTCGGGTGATACAAAGCCCTGGAACGATGCAAACATGGCACCTGAAACGCCACCAAAGGTAGCGCCCATGCCGAAGGCCAGCAGCTTCAGGTTGCGGGTGTTGATACCCATGGCTTTGGCAGCAATTTCATCTTCGCGAATCGCCATCCAGGCGCGACCAATGCGCGAGTTTTCAAGCCTGTGGCAAATCACCACAGACACCAGCACCAACCCCAGAAAGAGGTAGTAATACATCGACACGGAATTGACTGCGAAGCCAAAAAAGGTGTGGTCAACTCCCAGATCGAAACCAAAAACCGTGATGGAATCAATCTGGTTGATGCCTTTGGGGCCGTTGGTGATGTTGACGGGTCTGTCCAGATTGTTCAAAAAAACCCGGATGATTTCACCGAACCCAAGCGTAACGATAGCCAGGTAATCGCCGCGCAGTTTCAAGGTGGGTGCGCCTAGCAAGATACCCAATAAACCCGCTAGCCCAGCCGCCAAGGGAATAACCAGCCAAATAGGCAGGTGCAGGCCTTTGGGAAAGGTTTCAGCAATGAAGGGAAAGGCCTGCGCCAAATGCGGCGAACCAAGCAAGGCGGCCAAATAAGCCCCGACTGCAAAAAAAGCAACGTAGCCCAAGTCAAGCAAGCCGGCATAGCCGACCACAATGTTCAGGCCCAGTGCCAGCAGCACGTACAGCAGCGCCATGTCCAGAATTCGCACCCAGGCGTTGCCGCCCTGTTGCAGCAGCAGCGGCAAGATGATCAAGCCTACCGCTATCAAAATATACTGAATCAGTTTGTTGGGCTTCATGATTTTGTGTCTTTCAATATGAATTGGTGGTGATGGCTCAAGCCCTGTCCGCCACACGTTCACCCAACAAGCCCGAGGGGCGCAGGGTCAACACAATAATCAGCACCGTAAATGCCAGAATGTCGGAGTACTGGCTACCCAGCACACCACCCGTGAGCGGCCCCAGATAGCCCGCACCAATAGATTCAATCAGACCCAGCAGCACGCCGCCAAGTACAGCACCGCCCAAGTTACCAATACCGCCCAACACCGCGGCAGTGAAGGCCTTCAGGCCCGGCAAAAAACCCATGGCATGCTGAACCGTGCCGTAGTTTGATGCGTACATCACCCCCGCCAACGCGGCCAGAAGTGCGCCAATGATGAAGGTGGCCGAAATGACCGTGTCAGGGCGCACGCCCATGAGCGCAGCAACTCTGGGGTTTTCAGCCGTAGCACGCATGGCACGACCTAACCGGGTGTAATGCACCAGCCACATCAGGATCGCCAATGAGACTGCCGTGGCACCCAAAATAAACACCTGCGTCACCGTGATCACCGCACCGGCCACCTGAATCGGCTCCGACGGCAGCAGCGTGGGGTAGGACTTGTAATTGGGTTTCCAGATGATCATGGCCAGCGTTTGCAGGAGTAAAGACATGCCAATGGCGGTGATCAGCGGCGCCAATTTAGGGGCATTGCGCAGTGGTCGGTAAGCGATTTTTTCAATCGTGAAATTGAGCGCACCGCAAACAACAAAAGCAATCAACAGCGAGACCAGCAAAATAATCCAGCCTGGCGTGCCGGGCATCGACGACTGCATCAGGCCGATGATGGTCCAGCTGGTCAGCGCCCCCACCATCAAGACCTCACCATGTGCGAAATTGATCAGGTTAATGATGCCGTAGACCATCGTGTAACCCAGCGCAATCAGGGCATACATGCTGC
>JAYVPR010000409.1:0-3848 GCA_043757245.1 Polaromonas sp.
CAATTGCCAGCGCAGCCGATGTACAGGCAGCCTTGCAAGACATGCGTTTGTCCAGCCTAGCGGTGCGTCAGCAGGCCTACGCTGCACTGCATGACATCACAGCGGGCGCTTACTTTTCTGAACCCGCCACCTGGTCAGTGCTCGGTTATCCCGGGCCTCTCGTGATTTAAGACACGTCAACTCTATGAGCAAGATTCAAGACCCGATAAAAGACGGCCTGAACCGGGGCTGGAAAGTCATGGGCGGCCCCTTCGCGCCGCCACCACAACGAATCACCTGCGATGTCGCCATCATTGGCAGCGGCGCCGGTGCCGGGATAACGGCCGAATTGCTCACCAAAGCGGGATTGAAAGTGGTCATCATTGAAGAAGGCCCCCTGAAAAGTAGCAGTGACTTCAACCAGAAAGAATCCGAAGCCTACCCCCAGCTTTACCAGGAAAGCGCCGCCCGCAAGACCGAAGACAAAGCCATCAACATCCTGCAGGGGCGTTGCGTTGGTGGCTCGACCACGGTCAATTGGACGTCATCGTTTCGCACGCCTTCTGCCACGCTGGCGTTTTGGCAAGACAAGTTCGGTTTGAAGGACTACAACACAAATGCGCTGTCGCCCTACTTTGAGCAGGCCGAGCGGCGTTTGAACATCGGCCCCTGGCTTACCCCACCGAATGAAAACAACGACTTGCTCAGGCGTGGCGCTGCCAAGTTGGGCATTCCGGCGCAGGCCATTGCCCGCAATGTCAAAGGCTGCTGGAGCCTGGGCTCGTGCGGCATGGGCTGCCCAACGAATGCCAAACAGTCGATGCTGGTCACCACCATTCCTGCCGCGCTCGACCAAGGCGCGCAAATGCTGGTGGAGACGCGGGCTGAGCGGTTTGAGCTCGCAAACGGTCGTATTTCTGCTTTGTTATGTTTTTTTGGGGTATCAAATACTGCCCAACCCCAGCAATTAAACACGCAGAACGCTATTAAAATTATAGCTAAACACTATGTTCTTGCCGGCGGCGCCATCAACTCCCCGGCGCTGTTGTTGCGCTCTGGTGCACCTGACCCACATGGCAACCTGGGCAAACGATCATTCTTGCACCCGGTGGTGATGTCGTCTGGGGTGTTTGAACAAAAAGTCGAAGCCTGGCAAGGCGCACCGCAAACCATTTATACCGATCACTTTTTGGACACCCAGGCGATTGATGGCCCTATCGGCTACAAGCTTGAAGCGCCACCGCTGCACCCGATTATTTTTGCCTCCACTGTACCCGGCATGGGGCAAACCCAGCATGATTTGCTCAAGGCTTTTCCGCACATGCACACGCTGCTGGCGCTGATGCGCGACGGCTTTCATGACCAATCCCAAGGTGGCAAGGTCAAACTACGCGGCGATGGCTCGCCCGTGCTTGATTACCCCTTGACTGATTACGTGATGGATGGCGCGCGTCGCGCCCTGCTGTCAATGATGGAAATCCAGTTTGCCGCAGGTGCTGCCAAGGTGTTGCCGCTGCATGAAATGGCGCGGCCCTACACCACCTGGACCGAGGCGTGCGATGCCGTCAATACTTTACCCATCAAGCCGATGCTGACCAAAATTGTCAGCGCCCACGTCATGGGTGGCTGCGGGCTGGCGGGCATTGACAAACTGGGCGTGACCCGGCCTGACGGCGTGCATTGGCAGATTGAAAATTTATCGATTCATGACGGCTCGCTGTTCCCCACCAGCATTGGCGCCAATCCTCAGTTGTCTATTTACGGCGTGGTCAATCGGCTGGCGCAAGACCTGGCGACAAGGCTGACCAAGACCATAGTCAAGCTGGCGTAATTTATTTCAGGTGCTTGCATGCTGGCGCGACTTCAAAAACTCATCACTTTCACCTTGTTGACAGCAGCCATCTGCTGGCTGCTTTACTTCAGGCAGAACTCGCCTGTGATGGCCGCTACCGGGTTTTTCGTCATCGTGCTGGGCTACATCGCTTTTTTGGCGCTGGAGTTCGTTTTCTTGCGCAGGGTGAACCGCGCCGACCCTGCACCGCAGGCCACCACTGGCGAACTGTTCAGCGCCTGGGTGGGCGAGTCCCTCGTTGCCCCCCAAGTGTTTTGCTGGCGTCAGCCTTTTCGTTCAAAAGCCATACCTGACAACCTTGCACCAGAAGGAGTCACCCGCGGCAAACGCGGCGTGGTTTTCATTCACGGGTTTTTCTGCAACCGTGGTTTCTGGAACCCCTGGCTCAAGCGTTTGCAGGGCACAGGTCACGCGTTTGTGGCTGTGAATCTGGAGCCGCTATTTGGCTCAATTGACGACTACACGCCATTGGTAGATGCTGCCGTGGAAAAAGTGACCCAGGCCACAGGCTTGGCGCCGCTGCTGGTGTGCCACTCCATGGGCGGCCTCGCAGCCCGTGCCTGGCTGCAAACCATGAAAGCCGAAGCACGCGTACACCATGTCGTCACCATCGGTACGCCGCACAGGGGCACTTGGCTGGCGCGTTATGGTCGCGGCAAAAACGGCCTGCAAATGCGCTTGTCCTCAAGCTGGCAAACCGGGCTTAACCACGGCATGCCTGCAGGTCGGCATGCACTGTTTACCTGCTGGTACAGCAATTCAGACAACATTGTTTTCCCGGCATCGACAGCTACACTGCCGGGCGCTGACAACCGCCTGATACGCGGCAAAGCGCACGTTCAGATGGCGTTTACGCCGCAGCTTGTTGATGCGACGTTATCCATGCTTGGAACTAATTACTTCACACCTTAGGATATCTGTCCTAATTCTTCAGGTGTGAAATGTTTGTATGGAATTTGTGGCTCCTTGATGCCAGAGCCTTTGCACGCGCAGCCAAAAGCTGGCTCAGCTTCGCCTGTGGGGCGTAATCAGGCAGCAAAAAATGTAAATCCCTCACAAAAACGAGGGGGTGTAGTTACTGGCTACTTTTGGGCTGACGCCGTAAGCTGATGCATCTTTTTCAAATAAGTAGTTACACCATGGGCAATATGCTGGACACCGCTTTTCTGGGTCCCTTCTCCCAGTCTCCCCAACCAAGCCCTGAAATGGCTTTGGACGTTGAACAAGACTGCTTGCAACTGCTGTTTGACGAAATCTCCCATGGCGTGCTGGTGATCAGCCCACAGCGGCAGGTTTTATACAACAACCGCGCCGCCCGAGACGAAATGGCGCGCCATGGTGTGCTGTCTGTGCGTCAAGATATGCTGCAAACCCTGTCACTCATGGACGGCAAATTGCTGCAAGCTGCACTGACCAAGGCCAGTGGCGGCGTTCGCAGCCTGGTCCAGTTATCGGGTAGCGGCGTCACCTTGATGCTGTCTGCCGTACCTCTAAAACACCGGGCAGGTGCGAATTGCGAGCAGATTGCGTTATTTTTTGAACGCCGTGACATTTGTGACTCCGGCATGTTTGTCTTTTTTGCCCGCAGCCACCGCCTGACGCGCACTGAAGAGCAGGTACTCAACCTGCTGTGCCGAAGCATGAGCACACCAGACATCGCGCTGGAGCTAGATGTGGCGGTGTCTACCGTCCGCACCCATGTGCGCAGTTTGTGCATTAAAACCGATGCCAGAGGCGCGCGCGAGCTGATCAACCGTATCGCCACGCTGCCACCTGTAGGTGCCACACCAAGCGTGCAATTGCATTGATGCCGCCTTTTGTCGCGCGCAATTGCGCTCGCAACGTGCTAGATTACGACTCACGATGAAGCCGCTGAACTCACAAAACACACCCATCGACGACATATACGCCCGTCTGTCTCCAGAGTTGCGCAAGCTAGCCATGCGCGGTGTGGTTCGCAGCTATCTCAAAAAATCAGTACTCATCAACGAGGGCGATGATGGCGACAGTGTTTTTG
>JAYVPR010000410.1:0-14506 GCA_043757245.1 Polaromonas sp.
TCAGCCTCGATGGCCGCATGGTGGACGCACCTGTCCTGCGTTTGGCCCAGCGCACGCTGGCATTGAAGAAGACGGCCTGAAGCAGACGTGGAAGCCGTCAATACGGGTATTTTCCGATGGCAAAGCCGCTGGAGCCGCTGTATATTTTTCCTTGATAACAAGGAGACACCTATGAACTCAAAATTTAAAACTCTGCTGCTGGCCGGCGCCGCAGCCTTAGCGCTGGGCACCGGCATGCAGGCGCACAGCCAGGCCGCCTTTCCGGACAAGTCGATCTCGCTGGTTGTGCCGTTTGCCGCGGGCGGCCCGACCGATGTGGTCGCCCGCATGATTGCCATCCCCATGGGTAAGGCGTTGGGTCAGACCGTGCTGGTGGAAAACGCGGTTGGCGCAGGCGGCACCATCGCCGCTGCGAAGGTGGCGCGCGCCGAGCCAAACGGTTACACCATCTTCATTCACCACATGGGCATGTCCACCGCACCTGCGTTGTACAAAAAACTGTCCTTCGATCCACTGAAAGATTTTGAATACATCGGTCAGGTCGTCGACGTACCCATGACGCTGCTGGCACGCAAGGACTTTCCACCCACCAACTTTGCCGAACTGCAGACTTACCTCAAAGCCAACACCACCAAGGTATCGCTTGCCAATGCCGGGCTCGGCGCGGTCTCGCATCTGTGCGGCCTGCTGTTCATGAGCCAGATGGGCGTAGAGCTAAACACCATTCCTTATTCGGGCACCGGCCCGGCCATGAATGCCCTGCTCGGCGGTCAGGTGGACATGTTGTGCGACCAAACCACGCAAACCGTGCCGTTGATCAAGGACGGGCGCGTAAAAATCTACGGTGTGACCACGCTGAACCGACTGTCCGCACTGCCCAATGTTCCCACGCTCAATGAGCAGGGCCTGAGGGGGTTTGAAGTAAAGGTCTGGCACGGCATGTACGCCCCCAAAGGAACACCGGCACCAGTACTGGAAAAAATCAACGCTGCCTTGCGCAGCGCCATGCAGGACCCCATGGTCAAACAACGCCTGGCCGACCTGAGCTCGGACATTGCACCGATGGAAAAAATTTCCGCAGTCGGCCTGAAAACCCACCTGGAAGCTGAAATCGCAAAATGGGCGCCTGTCATCAAGAAGGCCGGCATTTACGCTGATTGACGCGTTTTGACGCGTTTTTTACAACCCTGATGGGTCTCGGCGGTCGTCTCCGTGTGACGAAGAATGGCCATGAGAAGTCAATGCTGCCGCTATGGAATAGAAGGCCAAGCTACACAGAACTGTTAAACAAGGCGCGGGGAAAGGTAAAGAAATGCCTGTGGTACATTACATTTCCTTTCAAAAAGGACGGCCATGCGGGAATAATGCACCTAATTTGCAGGGGCTTGTGACTTGAGCGTTGACTGTGACTTTATTCCTTTCGACCTTCAAAAAACGGTGGCAAATGGAGGTGCTTCACAAACCCTTGAAGCCCAATGCCAAGTAAATTAAATTTTCATATTAGGAGTATTTACAGTGTTTCAACAAGTCGTACCCGTCAACAAAGAGCGCCACGCTAATAAAAAAGTTAAGGCTATTTCAAGTTTTGAATTTGCTTCGCAGTTTCACATCGCTTACGTGACAATGCATGAGTTTGCGCGTGCGGCCTCGATTTTTCCAATCGTATTTCTGGAAGACAAAGACAAAGACGAGTTCCGCCCAGTGGTACTAATGGGTTTGAATGCTGGTGATAATTTATTTGTTGACGCTGACGGCAAATGGCAAGCGTCTTACGTACCTGCCATCATCCGTCGTTACCCGTTTGCACTAACCCCAAGCGGCACCGATGGACAGTACGTGGTTTGCATTGACGAAGCCAGTGCGTTGGTCAGCGACACAGAAGGCGATGCTTTGTTCGACGACCAGGGCGAGCCAACACAAGTGATCGAAAATGTGAAGCGTTACTTGGCAGAACTACAGCAAATGGATACGTTAACCAACAGTTTTGGCAAGTTTCTGGCGGAGAATAATATGTTCACGCCCTTGAACATGCGTGTACGCGAAAACGACAAGGTCAAAAACATTTCAGGCTGCTACGTTGTCAATGAAGAGCGCCTCAACAACCTTTCGGATGAACGATTCCTTGAAATCAAAAATAAGAATTACCTCGCCCCTCTATACGCCCACTTGATTTCACTAGCTCAAACCGAGCGACTGGTGAAGTTGCAAGACGAAAAAACTGCTTCCAAATAAGTCTGCATCGATCGCGGTAACACCCCGTTAAGTATTACCGCGATTTATTGCAAGTTGGCTGCAGTCGATCCAAAACTGTGCTGCGTTGCGACTCCTTCTGTTGAGAGACCCGTCATGCCGATCTATGTCATGTCACGCTTACGCTCTGCGGGTTTTTTGGGTTTTATCGTTCTCAGTGTGAACGCTTTTGGGGCAGGTTCCATGGCTGCCCCAGACACCGTAAGGGCGCAAGCGGTTGAACCGGAAATCTCTTTGCGCATGGGGGGGGCACTGAGTCTAAATGCCTTCCTTCAAATACTGGTGATACGCAACATAGAGATTCAATTCAGTAAACAAAACAGCGTTCTTACAGGCCATCTAAGCGCTGCCGAAGCCGCGCTGTATGAACCTTCCTTCATTACATCGGTTCGAAACGAAGGCCTCAATCGGCAGCGAACGCCTTACGAACGACTTCTAAACACGCCCACTGCAGGCACAGCGGTGCTAGACGAGAGCAATAAAAATCGTGAACTTGGCATTCGAGGAAAGTTGCCTTCCGGCGGGGAGCTCAGTCTGAGCTACAAGACCGGCATCAAATCCAACAATCTGATTTCACAATCTTCAGCGTTCAGTACGGAATATACGGACACCCTGAACCTGACTTTTAAGCAGCCTTTGCTGCGCAACGCTGGCCGAACCGTGATTGAGACCGATCGGCGAGTGGCCGAACTGGAGCACAAAGTTGCCCTGCAACAGTGGGTTCAGCAGCTTATGAAAAGTAGCATCGACGGCGTTGCCCTGTATTGGCAGTTGTACAAAGCGCAGGACACCGTCAAGCTGCGCCAGGAAGCCCTGGCTGCGAGTGAAGCCTTGATGGTCGACACACGCAACCGAATCGCAGCGGGTAAGGTACCCACTAGCGCACTTTCTGAATTACGCAGTGTGTCCCTTAACCGTGAGGCCGAACTCGTGTTCAGCTTGCAAGGACTTCGCGAGGCGCAAAGCAAGCTGTCAACATCGGTCAACATGGCTTGGGGTAGCGCCGCCTCAGCGCAGACCCTGCCACCACCAACGGTCTTTGAGACTGCACCCCCGCTCACCACGGAAACTCTTGAGCAGATGCTGGCGCAGTGGCCACCCTATCAAATCGCTCTGATACGCCAGCAACAGGCTCAGTCTCGACTCGATTTCGCACGCAATCAAATTAAACCGTCTCTCGATTTTATCTTCGGCTACGGTGGCACCGGGTTCAGCAACAAGTCAGACGAGGCACGCAAGCTTGCGACCAATCCTAACCGCTATCCGGACTGGTACGTAGGCATCATTTTTGAAGCTCCATTGAATGGAAACCAAAAAGCGCAGCAACAATTTCTGGCGCAAAGCGCAAGGGTGACACAGTCCGAACTGGAGCTTCAAGCCATTCGCAGCTCGTTTGCCAACGACGCGGCGTTCCGACAAGGCGATATTCAAAGTACCCTGGACGTTTTAAATTTAAGTAAAGCAGAAGTCACACTGCGACAGAGCCTGCTGGAAACCGAGCGGCAACGCATTCAAATCGGCGTTGGCACCCTTGGCAATTTGCTTCAAAAGCAGGCAGATTTAATTGAATCAAAACGGCGCTCACTAGAAAACCAAATCCGTCATGCCTTGGCTCTGGCCACCTGGCAATACACCCAAGGCAGCTTGTTGACTGCCAACGGCATTCATGTTCTTGATGAATCTCCATTGGCCCCTTGAGCAATCATGATCCAAACTCATTCAGATAACCGCTGCTTTCTAATGCTGCGTCTTGGCGTTCACAGCTTGCGTTGCTTCTTGCTGATCCTGCTGGTAGGGGGGGCGGGTGCTCAGGCAAAAATGTTTTCAGGGCTGATCTATCCGCTGCACGATATCACCCTGAGTGCGGGCGTTGCTGGCCTGGTCATGAAGCGGCTCGTGGTGCCAGGGCAATCCGTCAAGGCAGGACAAGTTCTGCTACTTCTCGATGACCGGCTGCAAATCATAGAGAGCGATCGACGAAAGGTCATTTATGAAGATAACAGCGAAGTTGTGGCCTCACGCGAACGCGCCGCTATTTTGACCACGCTGTTCAAGGATTCCAGAACTGTTTTCGAGGAAACCGGCTCAATCAGTAAGGACGAGTTGCTGCGACTTGAAGCCGAGTACATAGCCGCCAAAGGCCGAGTGGAGCAATTGATAGCGCAAAAAAAACGCGAATACCTTGACTATGAATCAGCTGAGCGAGAGCGCTTACAACGGCATATCGCGGCGCCAATCAGCGGTATCGTGACCAAAGTATTACCACAAGTGGGTGAATGGGCCAAGCCAGGTGACCCGATCATTTTGCTTGTGGATCCCTCAACAGCAGTGCTCCAGGTGGCAATACCCCACGCCGAAGCCGGCAGCTTGAAGTTAGGCGCACAACAAAAAATTCAGCTTGAAACCGGTGGATCAATAACCCACATCACGGGGCGAATTGCCTTTGTATCGCCAGTTGCAGACCCCGCCAGTGGACTGGTGGAGGTCAAGATCAATTTCACCAACCCGCAACTTGCAATCAAGCCAGGCATCAAAGGCTACATCGATATCATGCCAAAGACAAAGGCCAACTAATGGCAACGTCGTCAAGCACCTCGAATTCCACTAGCGAGGGCGCAGCACTCAACATGGCGCTGGATGCACGCAGCCTGATTACACAGATCCATGCGTTGGCGCGCACAGAAATTTCCGAAATGGATTGGAACCGTTATTGCAGCCTGATACGGCAATTGTGCAAGGCCAGCCACGGTGCCGTTGTCCGCCTGACCAACGGTGTTCAAAATATGGAGCTGCTCGGACTCTCGTCAGAGCAGCCCGCCTGGACCCCACTACAGGCCATGCCACCTGACGTAGACTTGCTGTCCAAGGCCACCAACAGTGGCTATGCACAGGCACAGGCGCAAGCGCTTGATGGACAAAGCTGGCTGGTGCTGGTGGTGGCTCTGCAAGGATTGACTGCTTGTTTTTTGATTCTGAACATCAAGCCATTAGAACGCGCTCAGCTCAATGAATTAACTTTGCGCGCGCTGCTGTGTGCGGATTTTCATCCATCCAAGCCCAATATTGTTGCCTCCACCCCCGCAAATGGGCTGACCACTATGTTGGGGCTTGCGGCTGAAGTCATGCAGCAAAGCAGTGTAGGGGCTGCAGCACTGAGTCTGGTCAATGGCATCGCGATCGAATGGAAGCTTCTGCACGCCAGCCTGGGCTGGGTCCAAGACGGGCAGATTCAAGTGGCGGCCATTAGCCATCTGGATCGATTTGAAATAAATTCACCGCAAACCCAGCGCCTTGAGTCTGCTATGGCCGAGGCACTGGTCCAGGGTCACGAGGTCTGCTGGTCTGACGCGCAAGATGAGACCGCCGCCAACCAGGCCATCGCCGAGCTTGCAGACAAACTCGGTGTGCACCGCATCGTCCTGCTGCCGCTTCAGGATGCTCAAGGCATCAGTCAGGCTGTGCTGTTGCTGGCTTTTGCGCCTGACGACAGCTCGCAACCAGACCTTAGCCACCTTCAGCTCACACTCGATCTGATTCAACCGCGTTTAACCGACTTGCGCATGCGCTCGCTGGACGCTCCGACTCGTTTTAAATACCAACTCAAGCAACTGTCCGAGCGCGTGTTTGGCCCTGAGCGTGCCACCCTCAAGGTGATCACAGTGGCTCTGGCAGTTTTGTTGCTTTACATCATTTTTGGCAGCTGGAACTACCGGGTCGATGCCAGCGCGCAGCTCAACACCGACTCCACACGCCTGATCAGCGCACAATTCGACGGCCGAATCGAACGCGTGCAAGCAACGTCGGGCGATCTGGTTAAAGCGGGCGCACTTCTGGTGTCGCTTGACACGCGCGAGCTGGAACAGCAACGCAATGAATTAACGGCTGAAATTAGCAAGGCTGAAACTGAAGTCAATAAAAACCGTGCAGATGGCCGGCTGGCTGAAACCGAGATTGCGCAGGCACGGCTTGAGCAATCGCATGCCAAGGCTCAGCGAGTAGAAAGCTATTTGCAGCAGGCCAATAGCACCGCGCCATTTGAAGGGGTCATCGTCGAGGGCGAAAAGAAAGACCTGCTGGGTGTGCCGGTCAAGAAGGGAGACAAGATTTTCAAGATCGCCAAAGTAGAAGGCCTCTACGCCACTTTGATGGTGACCGAACGTCAGATGCGCCACGTCCGCGCCGGGGCAACGGGCGAGTTGTCGCTCATCAGCCACCCTGAGCACAGCATTCCGATCCGCGTCAACTCGGTCATCCCGGTAGCCCAAGTCAAGGGCCAGGAAGGCAACCAATTCATGATTACCGCGCAATTGCTCGAAGCTCCACAACCGTGGTGGCGCCCCGGCATGACCGGTCTTGCCCGTATCAATGTGGGTAAAAAAAATATCGTATGGGTCCTGACGCATCGTGTCGTGGACAACCTGCGCTTGATGCTGTGGTGGTAACCCGGCAGGCGGTTTGAGATGGGCACCACGATCTTCAGCGACGCATGGTTTCGGGTTGCAGACCTGCGCGTAGCACTGCTGCCCAGCGTCGAGGTGCGCGAGCAGACATTTCGTGGTCAAACCTGGCACGTATTGCAAGACACCTATACGCAGCGCTACTTTCGTGCCTCGGTCCAAGCCTGTAACTTCATCCTGAACTTGCGAACGGACAAAACCGTCGAGGCGGTCTGGGAGCAGTTTGTCAACCAGCACCCCAAGGACGCGCCAAGCCAGGAAGAGGTCATTCAGCTCCTCTCGCAGCTTCACCTGTCCAATCTTCTGTACTCTTTGCAACAGTCCGACAATGAGGCTATTGTCAAGCGCTACAAAGATCAAAAACGCAAGGAGTTGATGGGCAAGTTTGCCTCCTTTCTTTTTATCCGCATCCCGCTCTGGAATCCGGACGGATGGCTCAACCGCAATCGTCCACTGGCGTTTGGGTTGACCGGCTGGGGGGCTTTTGTGGTCTGGTCGATCGTCATGCTGATGGGGCTATTCACGGTTTTCGAGCATCGGAGCGCGTTGGTAGACCAAACCCAGGGCATTTTGTCAGTCAGTAACCTGCCTTGGTTGTACGTATGCATGGCTGTTCTGAAATTGTTTCACGAAGCCGGGCATGCGTTCGTCATCAAACGGTATGGCGGCGAGGTTCGTGCAGCTGGCGTCATGTTTTTGCTGCTGACGCCACTGCCCTACGTCGATGCCACCAGCAGCTGGGGGTTTGCGAACCGGTGGCATCGAATTTATGTCAGTTTTGCGGGTATGGCGGTCGAGTTCTTTTTTGCGGCCGCCGGTGCGCTGGTATGGGCCAACACCGTACCTGGACTCACCAACAGCCTGGCTTTTAACGTCATGCTGATTGGTTCGGTCTCCAGCTTGCTGTTTAATGGCAACCCGCTGCTTCGCTTCGATGCCTACTTCATGCTGAGTGACTACGCCGAAATCCCCAACCTGTATCAAAAGGCGCAGCAGCAATGGAAGTATTTTGGCAATCGCTACATCTTGGGCACCACATCGGCACAAACCCGCGCCAGCGATGAACGCGAGTTGCATTGGTTAACCATTTATGGTTTGTTAAGCTTCATCTACTTGATGATCGTGACCCTGGGCATCATCCTGTTTTTGTTGGATCAATGGTTGCCGCTAGGCCTGCTGGTGTTGGGAATGTCGATTTACAGCAAATTGATCAGCCCACTCTACCAATTGGGCAAGCATGTCAGCGGCGCGGCCACCCAAGCCAATCGCCGTCGGGCCATCAGCAGCACCGTGGGCATTGGGCTGGTGCTCATCGCACTGTTCTGTGTGGTGCCCTTTCCAGATGCCATCCGGACTCCAGGTATTCTCCAGGCCAACCAGTCCACCCATCTTTACCTCCAAACGCCAGGTAGGCTGCAAAACTTGTATGTGCGGCATGGTGACCGGGTTCAAAAAGGCCAACGAATCGCCAGCCTGGACAACACCGACTTGTTGTCAGAACTCGCTATCACCGAGAGCGCGGTGACCGAAACTGAGCTACAACACCGCCAGGCTCTCCACAAATTCCACGGGGAACTTGATGCATTGACCCAAAAGCGACAGGCCTTGACCTTGCGCACCAAAGACTTGCAGACACAACTGGCACAGCTCGAAATCTTCGCCGACCAGGACGGCGAATGGGTTGCGCCTGAACTGCACGAATTCAAGGGCGCTTGGCTCGCGCGTGGCTATGCGTTGGGTGAAATTATCGACCGGCGCAGCTTTAGATTTGTCTCCGTCATCGCCCAGGAGCAGGCTGACTTTCTTTTCAAACAAAGCTTCTCGGCCACCGAACTGCGCCTGAGCGGGCAGGCCGATACCGCCCTGCTTTTGCCAGTCGTCAGCATCATTCCGTACCAAAGCCAGCGCCTGCCTTCGGTCGCCCTGGGGTGGCTCGGCGGCGGTGAGGTCGCGGTCAATACCAACGAGCCAGGCGGCGACAAAGCCAAGGAAAGCTTCTTTCTGTTGCGCACCGATATTCCGGATCAACTGTTGCCCAAGGTAACCGTTCTGCACGGCCTGTCGGGCACCCTGCGGCTTGAGTTGCCCGCCAAACCGCTTTACGCCCAGGCCATCAGAGCAATTCATCAACTGGTTCAAAAGCGCTACGCGCTCTGACTGCCCGCGTCATGACACTGCCCCTACAGCATTGGCACACGCCACGTAACGCCACACTCACCCCTTGGTACAGCTTGCACGGTTGGCTGCAACTTGCCAGCCATCGCTTAGGTTACGGTCAACGCAAGATGTGGCACGCTGTGGATGAACTGCACCGGCGCTTGCCCGAATCATCGAGTGAAGCCAATGCACCAACTCCAGGCCACATTCACGGCGTTAACCAGCGTATGAAAGCCTTGCAAGGACATGGCAACACCGATGCCCGTTTGACGACCAAGTTGATGGCATTGGAAGTCGTGGCTCAAGTTGCATGCATCAGCCAGGGGCAACGGGCGAGCTTCGCCCAATTGTTAGCGGCTATGGCCATGACCGAGGGGCATCTGATTCAACTTGCCCCTGGCGAGGGCAAAACCTTGGCAGTCGCCATGGCTGCCGTACTGATGGCCTGGACCGGCAAGCCGCTGCACATTGTCACGGCCAATGATTATCTGGCTGCACGCGATGCCGAATTAATGTCACCGCTGTTTACAGCGTGTGGACTGACTGTGGCAGCGATCACCAGTGACACCCCGCCGCACGAGCTGGCTGCCTGCTACCGGGCCCATATGGTGTACGCCACCGCCAAGCAGTTTTTGGCAGACTTTCTACGCGACGATTTGCTCTTGAAAGGCGCGCGCAACCCGGTACAACGCCGCTTGTGGCGCCTGCAAAACGCGCAGGGGCAGAAACAACCCGTGATGCGCGGCCTGCACGCAGTGCTGATTGACGAGGCCGATGGCATTCTGATTGACGAAGCCACCACACCGCTGATCATCGCCAGCCCAGAGGAAGACAAGGCAAGTATGCTGGGTGCCATCACGCTGGCCAGAGACCTGGTGGAGCAACTCAAAGCGCAAGAGCACTACGTTTTGCACGCCAAAGCGGCCAATTCAGTTCACCTCACAGAACGTGGCAAAGAACTCATCGAGGCGCTCTGTGTCTCACTTAGCAGCTATTGGCAGGTGCCGAGTCGACGCGAAGAAATATTCAATCTGGCCATCATGGCCCGTGATGTCTTTCAACTTGACCGGCACTACATCGTCCAGGATGGCCAGGTGGTCATCGTGGACGAAAGCACCGGACGCAGCATGCCGGGGCGCTCTTGGAGCCACGGCATTCACCAATCAATCGAATGCCGGGTCGGTGTTGACCTGACGCCACTGACCAAGATATCGGCGCGGATGACGTTTCAAGAATTCTTTCGCCACTACCACTGTTTGAGCGGTGCCAGCGGAACCCTGCACGGTCTTGATATGGAACTGTGGCGTACTTTTGGCCTGCTGATTCTCAGAATCCCGCCGCGCTCAACCAGTCGCCTCGGCATCCTGCCCAAACAAACCTATCCAAACCGGGCCGACAAGCTGGCCGGTTTTATCCGTCGCATTGAAGCACTCCACCAGCGCCGCTTGCCGGTACTGGTGGGTACGCGGCGCATTTTGGACAGCGAGGAAATTGCGGGTGTTTTGCGAGCCAAGGGCATTAACTGCACGGTACTCAATGCCAAGGAGAATAAATTTGAAGCCCAGGTGGTAGCCATGGCCGGAGAATTTGGCTGCGTTACGGTTGCCACCAACATGGCCGGCCGCGGCACCGACATCCACATATCTCCCGAGGTCGAAGCCGAAGGCGGGTTACAGGTGCTGATGTTTGAAGCCCATGAATCACCTCGCATTGACTGGCAATTGTTTGGCCGTGCTGGCAGGCAAGGTGCCAAGGGCAGCGCGCAGGCTTTTGTGTCGCTGGAGGAAGAGCTGATCGTCAAGTTCACCCCGGGTTGGTGCAAACCCATTGCAGCATCCCTGCCCAGCCAACTCAGCACCCGTGTAAAAATCAAACTACTGCAATGGCTGGCGCAAGACCATGCCACGCGAATCGGCAGAAAACAGCGCAGCCATCTGGCGTTTCTGCAAAAGCAGCTGCGCGAACAGCTTGGATTTTCCCGGAATTGATGAAAGCGGAAAACACGCTGTTTTCCGCTTTCATCGCATTCAAAAAGAATGCGTCAATTTATTGCCCGGCGCGAACCAGGCGCAGGTACTTCCCCGTTGGAGGTCCAACAGCGATAGTTCCTTGACCAAAGTCAACATACCAATACCGATCATTACTATTAGTAGCATTGGCATTTACGCTTGACGTCACAAACGATGTCGAGGTGTTGTTTGGAAAATTGGTGGCGTTGATAGCCGGGCTGCTGGTGCACCGATCTACCAACGATGACAATTCCTTTACTGTGGGTGTGCGCCAATCTGAATAACCCAGACCCGATGAATTGGAATTGGGATTAGCGTTGACCGAACTGACATAGGCAACAATTGCTGCATCACTCGCGAAAGTACTTGGCGGAGAGATGTCGCACGAAGCCCCGCTTGAACCCTCAGGGCATTGCTTCCACATCAGGCCTGTTTTGGTATCTTCCACAGATTGATCGCCAAAATTCTTGTACCGGGTGCTGTCAGTGCAAACCGTCGCTCTGGAATTTCCGTTTATCAAAGACTGTCCACTCACCAACCGAAGCCCATTGAGCGAACTCTTCCCGAAGTAGGAAACCGCTCCACCATTGGTACTATCCACGATCCATGCATTATCCGATGCGCCGTTCACAACTTCACCAGTCCAGAAAGCTCCGACCATCGGATCTGCCAAAACACCCACACGGTCTGCATTCACAGCTCCATAGGCTGAGGCTCTGCTCATATCCATCAGCGACAACAACTCATTCACTGTCGGAACACGCCAATCGGTCACCCCGCATGAGGATGCGTTATTGGCATTGCTGACCGCTGTAGCAATTCCAGAATAGGGCAGACTTGAATCCCATGACCGCAACCAGCTTAACCCCGTCACGTTGTCATACGTACAGTTCCAGGAGACATCGCTCTGGCGCTTAGCAAACGAAAAGCCTTTGGCGCCATCCGTATCTGAATACGTCTGGATTTGCGTATCACGTCCAAATGCAACTACCCCACCCATCACGGTGGCAGCACCGGTGCTGTTCAGTCCACCCACATCATCATTGATGATGGTGCCGATGGCGGCGCCTCCCGCGCTGCCGGTTGAACTCCACACCACCTTCAGTGTTTCGTTGGGTTCAAAAGTGTTGTCTGAACACACAACCACGATCAACTCACCTGTGGAAGAACCTGCCGCAATGCTCAATTTCCCAGCGCTGACGTTGACATAGTCTGCGTCAGCGTTCGGCACTAGTGGGCATGATGAAGTCGCGCCTTTGGCAGAGCCCGTGCTGTCCAAACCCACTTTGGCAGTACTGGCCGTGGTGTAAAAAACATCCACACCTCTGACTGATTTTTTACTCAGAGTGACCAGGAATTTCAGTTGTAGAACACCTGCATTTCCCTCCAGCACCGCCGCATCGGCCACACTGGACACTACTGCCTCAGCCTCCACCGGTGTGCTGCCCCCTCCCCCACCCCCACCGCACGCGCTCAACAGCACGCTACTGGCAAAGATGCTGCAGACTGCGCCTGCAAAGCGCCATTTGTTAGAAGTGAATTGATTCATCATGTACTGAGGTTTCATGGTTGGTCTTTTATATTAAAGCGATAAAGGGGCATCTACCGAGTATTCAAACGCACCCAGACTGAAAGTGTCGAGCCCACTGATCAGCGGCTGCCCGCCAGGTGTTCCCAAAATGTAAGATTGCCGAAGGCGAGACGCAATGCCGTAGCTGGTGTCCGACAGCAGATTGTTGCTGCTGGTGCTGCTGCTGCTACCGGCCAATGACACGGTGATGGAACCGCTCAGCCCGTAAGCGTTTTTCAGGTAATTGGCCACCGACTGGAGGCTGGTGACGCTGGTGGCAGGCCCAGAGGCAAAAAATGCCGCTGCCCCCGGCACTTGCGCAGGTTGCATCAAGCTGCTGGTGGCCGGTACGCCTGCCGCAAGAAGCGCTACCTTGTCCTTTTTCAACAGCGTTGCAGGGTCTTGGGTAACGCGAGTAACTGAGCCCTCCAACACGATCTGACGGTAGAGCTGACCACCTTGCATCACATTGAAGTAAGTGCGGCCATCTGCACCAGAATCACGCACCACCAAGCCTTGCGGAACGGTGATTTGAATCACATCGGCCACAGCTTCAAGCACATCGCCTGCTGTGCTGCTTGATGGCCCATAGCCAGAAAAGTTGATTGCCTTCGCAAAGATATCCGCCGTGCTATTGGCATTGGCATCCGTTACCGTGCCATTACCTGCCTGAATATCAACCACACCGCGTTGCGTCAGATCCGACGAGCGCGCATTGATGGTGCCCAGCGCCATGCCGGTGCTGGCCTTCAAGTACACATCGCCGCCCCGGCTGTCGATCCGGGTAGCGCTGGCCATCGTCAGGCTGCCACTGTTGCTGATGACGGTGATGGTGTTGAGGTTAACGCTGATGGTGTCGACGTTACCTGTGACGCTGTTAAGCTTTCCGGTGATGGTGTTGAGGTCCATCGTGCTCAATCCAGCGTTCAGGGTGATGTTGCCCTCCGCCTGCAGCGTCACATCGGCTGGCACCTGCACTGCGCCTCCGGGCGCGCCGGCCAGCACCGTAATGGTGTTGCCTTGCACCGTAACAGCAGCGCCCCTGATGGATGTCAGATCGGTATTGCCCACCATGGTCACGCTGCCGGTGTTAGCCTCACCAATCACCACCCGGGTGAATCCGCTGCCAATCGCCTTGATCGTTTGGTCGCTCAAGTTCAAGGCCCCGTCCCCCCGAGCCCTAGCCTCCAGCGATGTGGTGAGCGAACTCACCATGATGTTGCTGTTGGCCGTGGCCGAGGTGATGGTCAGCACACCGCCAGTCGTCGATAACGAATCCGCACCGCCGTTCAACGCCAGGTTCGTGACATCCAGCGTCACATCGCCCGACAAAGTAACACCTTTTTCGAATACAACGTTACTGGCTCCGTAGACGCTCAGCGTGCCACCAGCGGTCAGGCTCAGTGCATTCTTGAAGGTCACCACACCGGTGGCATTGATTACGAGGTTACCGGTCAACGACACAGTGCTGTCAAACGTCACGTCTTTGCCAGACGTGACATTCAGACCATCCAACCCAGTCACCGAGCCGTTGATCACCACATTGCCTTCGGCACTCAGACTCAGCGTCTCGTTGTCACCACCTAGGCCGGTTACGGGGCCGGTCAGGGTCAGGTTGCCCAGCGTTGCATCACCGGGATTGTTGCCAGCGGTGATGACGCTGGCGCCGCTGGCCAGTCGGATCACACCATTGACTGTCACGTCACCGACCATGCTGATGGAAGCCGCCGTCAGCGTGGTGGTCGTAGTCGCCACACTGCCATTGACTATCAAGCTACGGCCCTGCAACTGCCCCGAGACGCTCAAACTGCTTGCCGCGCCTGCCAGGTTCAGAATCAAGGGGTCATTGAACTTGACAGGCCCATATGTATCGCTCTGCAACACAACAGACTGGTTCGCCTGGTTGTTAGCCAGCATGATTTGGGCAAAGCCAGGCTGAATCCGGTTAACTTCGGCCAGGCTCAAATGCAGCACACCACCCAAATCAGCGCCTCCAACCACAATCTGTACCGGTTGGATCGCTGTCAACGGTGCGATCGTCAAGTCAGGCGAGCCGATTGCAG
>JAYVPR010000411.1:0-3826 GCA_043757245.1 Polaromonas sp.
CGACACACTGATCGAGCAGGCCGAGCAGGGCGTCGACTACTTCACCATCCACGCGGGCGTGCGCCTGGCCTATGTGCCGTTGACGGCCAACCGCTTGACCGGCATCGTTTCGCGCGGCGGCTCGATCATGGCCAAGTGGTGCTTGTCGCATCACAAAGAAAGCTTTTTGTACGAGCACTTTGAAGACATTTGCGAGATCATGAAGGCCTATGACATCTGCTTTTCACTCGGTGATGGCCTGCGCCCCGGCTCGATTGCTGATGCCAACGACGAAGCGCAGTTTGCAGAGCTGCACACGCTGGGTGAGCTGACACAAATCGCCTGGAAGCACGACGTGCAGGTCATGATTGAAGGCCCCGGCCATGTGCCGCTGCAACTCGTTAAGGAAAACGTCGAGAAGCAACTGGAAGCTTGCTTTGAAGCGCCGTTCTATACCCTTGGCCCTTTGATTACCGACATCTCACCCGGCTATGACCACATCTCATCAGCCATGGGTGCGGCCAATATCGGTTGGTACGGCACGGCCATGCTGTGCTACGTCACACCCAAAGAACACCTCGGCTTGCCGAACCGCGACGACGTGAAGCAGGGCCTGATTGCCTACAAGATTGCGGCCCACGCAGGTGACCTGGCCAAGGGCTACCCCGGCGCGCAGATGTGGGACAACGCGGTGTCAAAAGCACGCTTTGAGTTCAGATGGGAAGACCAGTTCAGATTGGCGATTGACCCGGACACGGCGATGGCGTACCACGACGAAACACTGCCGAAAGAAAACGCCAAGGTTGCGCATTTTTGCTCGATGTGCGGACCCAAGTTTTGCTCGATGAAAATTTCGCAAGAGGTGCGCGAGTTTGCGCGGTTGAACCCCGAGACGACCACTTTGGCCAAGCCGGGGGTGATTGCCATCAAGCAGATCGATACCGGCTTCAAAGAGAAGGCGAAGGAGTTTCGCGAGGGTGGGAGCGAGATTTATTCTTGAAAGCGGGAGCCGGGGCATTCAACGCGGAGAAGAGGAGAGCGCGGAGGACGCGGAGAAAGAAAAATGACTTTTAATTTTATGAAATTCACCTCAGCGTTCTCCGGCTGTTCCTCCATCTTCTCCGCGTTGAATGACCCCGAATCAAATCCATACGCATGACACAACCCCACATCGGCATAGCAGGCGCGGGCCTGGCAGGGCGCTTGCTGGCCTGGCGCTTGGCTCGTGCCGGATTAAAAGTCAGCCTGTTCGATGCAAAGCTTCGGGATGACTTGACCAGTGCCTCCCAAACCGCCGCGGCCATGTTGTCGCCGCTGGCTGAACTTGCGGTGTCTGATGATGCGGTGTTTGAGCTGGGTCAACGCTCCATGCAGTTGTGGCCGCAATGGTTGGGTGAATTGACCAGCCCGGTTTATTTCAGGCAGGACGGTACAGTCATCGTGGCGCATACACAAGACGGCGCGTCGCTTGAGCACTTCAGTCGCCTGCTGCATCACAAGCTGCCAGCGGCTTGCAAAGCGCAGGTACAAACGCTGGATGCTGCAGCACTTGCGCAATTGGAACCAACGCTTGCCGGGCGTTTTAGCGGCGGCCTGTTTTTGGCGGGGGAAGGGCAACTGGCCAACGACCAGTTGATGGCTGCATTGGCCATTGAGCTGGATCGCCTGGGTGTGCGGTGGCATGAAGGGAAAGCAGTTGAAGGGGTTGAACAAAAGGCCATCGTTTGCGCAGATCAAAAGCATGGCGTGGACATTGCCGTCGATGCGCGTGGCGTGGGCAGCAAATCAGCTTTGCCCACCTTGCGCGGTGTGCGTGGTGAGGTGCTGCGGGTTGAGTGCAGGGGCGTCACCTTGAAGCGCCCGGTGCGCCTGATGCACCCGCGTTACCAGCTGTATGTAGCGCCGCGCCCGGATGGCGAATTTGTTGTTGGCGCGACCGAGCTGGAGTCTGAAGATGCTGGTCCGGTGACGGTACGTTCGGTGCTAGAGCTGGCCAGTGCGTTGTACAGCCTCCACCCGGCTTTTGGTGAGGCGCGTATTCTGCGCATGTCTGCCGCACTGCGACCCGCGCTGGATGACCATCGGCCGCGGCTTGAGCAGCGTGATGGTGTTTGGCACATCAATGGCCTGTATCGGCATGGCTATTTGTGCGCGCCTGCACTGGTCGATGATTTGGTGCAAAAATTATGCTGATGAACCACCGTTATACCCGCGAAGGCGGGTATCCAGGCCTCTTTGCTTGGAGCGCGCTATCAACCACCGAACTGGATTCCCGCCTTCGCGGGAATGACGGGTTTTAAATAAAGCATTTAATTCGTGATGATCGAAATTTCACTAAACGGCGAACGCACAAGTGCCGAGGCTACCAGTCTGCAAGTCCTCCTGATCGCTCGCGGCTACAAGCTGGAGACCGCCTTTGCCTGCGCCATCAACAACACCTTTGTGCCGCGCCCGCAGTGGCCACAGCGCGCACTTGCAAACGGTGACCGCATCGACATTGTTACCCCCATCACCGGAGGCTGAATGACTACTTTCACAGTCGCAGGCACAACCCTTTCTAGCCGACTTTTCCTCGGTACTTCGCACTACCCATCGCCGCAAATTTTGAGTGATGCGGTAGCAAGCAGCGGCACGCAAGTGTTGACGGTTGGCCTGCGCCGCCTGCAACCTGAAAGCGGCGGCGGCAACAGCTTTTGGCAGCGCGTGCAGGCTATGAAGTGCCATATCTTGCCCAACACCGCAGGTTGCCACAGCGCCGAAGAAGCCATCACACTGGCGCAGATGGCACGCGAGATTTTCGGCACCAGCTGGATCAAGCTCGAAGTGATTGGCGACGACTACACGCTGCAGCCTGACACCCACGCCACGCTACAGGCCGCTAGCGTGCTTGCCAAAGAAGGCTTCGCCGTATTTGCTTACACCACAGACGATTTGGTGATTGCGCAAAAGTTGGCGGATGCCGGCTGCGCTGCCATCATGCCGTGGGCTGCCCCTATTGGTACCGGGCGCGGCCCGCTCAACCCCTATGCGCTGGAGACCCTGCGCCGCCGCCTGCCGCAAGCGGTGCTGGTGGTAGATGCAGGCCTGGGTCGGCCGTCCCACGCCGCTGCGGTGATGGAGCTGGGCTTTGATGCTGTGCTGCTGAACACGGCTGTTGCGCAAGCCGGTGACCCGGTGCGCATGGCCAAGGCGTTTGCCGATGGCGTGGCAGCTGGCCGTGCGGCTTATGAATCAACCCCCATGCCGGAGCGGGCTGCGGCTCAGGCTTCGACTGCCACAGTCGGGATGCCGTTTTGGCACGCACCATGAAAACAGGCGCATTCAATTTGATGACCGGCCCTGTCGGTTTCTACCCGGTCGTTCCGACGGCTGAGTGGGTTGAACGCCTGCTCGGCTGGGGTGTGCGTACTGTTCAACTGCGCATCAAATCCGTAGACCACACGCCGGACGACATTGCTGCGCAGATACGAGCAGCGGTCGCTGCGGGCAACAAGGTACCCGGCGCGCAGGTCTTCATCAATGACCACTGGCAACTGGCACTCGCTGAAAAGGCCTACGGCGTTCATTTGGGGCAGGAAGACCTGGACACGGCAGACATTGAAGCGCTGCGCGGCGCTGGTCTGCGTCTTGGCCTGTCTACCCACACGCCGGGCGAACTGGAGCGCGCAAAAGCGGTGCAACCCAGTTACCTGGCCATCGGCCCGATTTATCCGACCACGTTGAAAGTCATGCCCTATGAGCCTGTGGGTCTGCAGCGGCTGGCTGAGTGGGCCAAGCAAGCGGCACCGTACCCTGTGGTTGCCATAGGCGGCATCTCACTTGAACGCATGCCTGGCGTTCTGGCGTG
>JAYVPR010000412.1:0-3809 GCA_043757245.1 Polaromonas sp.
GGGCTATGCGGTATTCGGCAAAGTCGTGAGCGGCATGGATGTTGTTGACAAGATTGAAGGTGTCAAAACCGGCAATAAAGGCGGCCATGGCGACGTGCCTGTGACCGATGTTGTGATCGAGAAAGCTGTGGCGCTGTAATGTCAACTGCGGAGTTAATCGCTCCGCCAGCCTGGCACACCATCGACTTCATCTCTGACGCGCACTTGCAGGCTTCAGAACCATTGACCTTCACGGTCTGGCAGCGCTACATGCAAAGCACGCCTGCAGATGCCGTGTTCATGTTGGGTGATTTGTTTGAGGTGTGGGTTGGCGATGACGTGCTTGATCAGCGCGGCTTTGAATACCAATGCGCCCAGGTCATCAAGCAAACCGCTGCGCGCGTGCCGACGTTTTTCATGCACGGCAACCGCGACTTTTTGGTAGGCGTGTCTTTGATGGATGCTTGCAACACCACGCTGCTTGCCGACCCTACCCTTTTAAGCTTTAACCAGCAACGCTGGCTGCTGTCACATGGCGACGCGCTGTGCACCAGTGATGTGGACTACATGCAATTTCGCCAACTGGTTCGCAGCAGTCAATGGCAGCAGGTGTTTTTAGCCAAGTCTTTGACAGAGCGCCAAGCCATTGCGCGAGGCCTGCGCCAGCAAAGCCAAATTCAGCATGTTGCTCGCCAGCGATCGGGTGCGGAATACGCCGATGTGGATACCCACACAGCCCGGCAGTGGTTAGAGCAAGCCAAAAGCGCTACGCTGATTCATGGCCACACCCACAAACCCGCAACGCATGACTTGGGTGATGGCCTACAGCGCGTGGTGCTGAGCGACTGGGATGCTGCAGCCACGCCGCCGCGCGCAGAAGTGCTGCGTTTGTCTGCGCAGGGTCTTCAGCGTATCGGCCTGGTTTAAGACCTTGATCTTGATCGTGTTGGGCTGGTTAAAAACTGTCACAAACCTGTTAGCGTCGCCACGCGCTATACCCAATGAACTGTGGCAGTTCACTCTCGCACAGTACCCGTTTTTAGTCTCCCTGCCAGCGTTAGAGCAAGTCCGCCTTCGCACCATGACCGCGCAATTTTTAGCGCAAAAACAATTCAGCGGCGCGCACGACTTGGAAGTGACAGACGTGATGGCCGTGGCGATTGCCGCCCAAGCCTGCCTACCCGTGTTGAATCTGGGTCTCAAAATGTATGACGACTTCAAAGGCATCGTGGTTCACCCCGGCGCGATGCTGGCGCGGCGTAGCATGGTGGATGCGGCGGGTGTTCACCACTTTTACAAAGAAGAAATCGCCGGCGAAGCCATGCAAGGCGGGCCCATCACGCTCAGCTGGCAAGACGTTGCCGCGTCCAGTGAACATCTGGCACGCGGCTATAACGTGGTGATTCACGAGTTCGTCCACAAGCTTGACATGCGCGATGGCACAGCCAACGGCTGCCCTCCCCTCGCGACCCGCCAAGCCAAAACCGCCTGGCAAAGCAGCATGCAAGCGGCATACGAAACGTTTCGACATCAGGCGGTAAAGGCCGAGCGGTTTGGTGCCGAACCGCCCTGGCTGGATGCCTACGGCGCCACGTCACCTGCAGAGTTTTTCGCGGTAGCCTCAGAAGCTTACTTTGTTAACCCAAGCAGGTTTGGTCTTGAATTTGCGGGTTTACAAACGCTATTTGATGGCTTTTTCAAACAAAAATAATTGAGCGTGGTGATTGGGCCATGTGACCGGGCTTTGGGGCGAAAGGCGCGCGGGAGCGACGCGTAAATCAATCCAAAAAATCGCCAAGCAAAAGCTCGACCGATTTTTCAACCTCGCGCGCGTTTTCACCCCAAAACCGCACGCACATGACCCAGTCGCCGCGCGGTGGTTCATACCGCATGCTGTTACGACGTTACGACGTTACGCTGTCAAGACTTCCCAGTAGACCCATACCCACCCTCCCCGCGCTCGCTAGCAGGAAAGTCTTGCACCAGATTGAACTCGGCCTGCACCACAGGCACGATCAGCAGTTGGGCGATACGTTCCATCGGCTGGATGGTGAAGGGGACATCGCTGCGGTTCCAGGCACTGACCATCAGTTGACCTTGGTAGTCGCTGTCAATCAGCCCCACCAGATTACCCAGTACGATGCCGTGTTTGTGGCCCAAGCCTGAGCGCGGCAGGATAAGGGCGGCGTAACCTGGGTTTTGCAGGTAGATGGCGATGCCAGTGGGTACGAGCTGCCAGGCGTTAGCAGCAAGGGTCAGTGGCGCATCAAGGCAAGCCCGCAAGTCCAAGCCTGCGCTGCCAGGTGTTGCGTAGTTGGGCAGATTGCCCGCAAGGCGAGGGTCGAGGATTTTTACATCGATTTTCATGGGTTATTTCATGGGTTATTCAAGGCTTGTTAATTCTGCGGGCAATTTCTTTCACCAGTTGCCGCGCCAGCGTTAGCTTGCTGGCCCTGGGCATTTCCGTCGCACCGTGGCTGTCGATCAGCAGCAGCGCGTTGTGGTCTTGGCCAAAGGTGTCCGGACCGATGTTGCCAACCAGCAGCGGCACGTTTTTACGCAGCCGCTTGGCCTGGGCGTTTGCCAACAAGTCGTGGCTCTCGGCGGCAAATCCGACGCAAAACAACTTGCCGCTTTTTGCCTCTGCCAATTGGGCAACGGTGGCCAAAATATCCTCGTTTTCGACAAAGGCCAGCTGCGGTGATTGACCAGAGCCGTCTTTCTTGATTTTCTGGTCAGATGGCGTAGCAGGTCGCCAATCTGCTACCGCTGCAGTTGCTATAAATATAGTAGCTTCTTGTTCACGTAATATAACGGCTTCAAGCATATTTGATGCTGATTTCACGTCAATTCTGGTGATTCCGCGTGGCGTCGGCAAGCTCACGGGGCCAGCCACCAGTATCACGTCTGCGCCTGCCTCACGCGCCGCCCGGGCAATCGCAAAACCCATCTTGCCGCTTGATAAATTGGTGATACCGCGTACCGGGTCTATCGCCTCATACGTCGGCCCGGCAGTCACAAGCACGCGCTGGCCCGTTAAAACTTTGGGGGTAAAAAAACTGATGATGTCTTGCAGCAGTTCATCGGGCTCCAGCATACGTCCGTCACCGGTTTCGCCACAGGCTTGAGATCCACTGCCAACGCCGAGCACCACCGCCCCGTCGCTTTGCAGCTGCGCCAGGTTGCGCTGGGTCGCCGGGTGGGCGTACATTTCGCGGTTCATGGCTGGTGCAATCAGCAGCGGGACCGTGTCCATCGGCCTGGCCAGACACATCAAACTTAGCAAATCATCCGCCCGGCCGTGCAGCAGCTTGGCCACGAAGTCAGCACTGCAAGGCGCGATGAGGATTGCGTCGGCTTCACGAGACAAGTTGATATGCGCCATGTTGTTCGGCTCACGGCTGTCCCACTGGCTGGTAAACACCGGTCGGCCACTGAGCGCTTGCATCGTCACAGGGGTGATGAACTGCTCGGATGCCTCGGTCATGACCACTTGCACGGTGGCTCCAGCTTTGATGAGCGCGCGGCACAGCTCAGCGGTCTTATAACAGGCAATGCCGCCCGAAAGACCCAAAACGATGTGTTTACCGACCAATTCAAGCGAGTCATCAAGCCTATTGCCGCCATCTGCGAAATTTGTTGGGGAAGTCATGCCCAGCAATGTATCAGTTCGCAGAATGTATCGTTTGCGAAAGAGTCACCGCCTATAATCGTAATTTCCCACCCAAGCGAATTTTCGTTCGTGCCAAAAATGACTAAATTTGTCTTCGTCACCGGCGGTGTGGTGTCTTCCCTGGGCAAGGGAATCGCCTCAGCCTCTTTAGCTGCGA
>JAYVPR010000413.1:0-3804 GCA_043757245.1 Polaromonas sp.
ATCGCGTGCAATCGCCGCACAGAAGCGCTCGCCATAGCTTGCCGTGCCCGCAGTGTGGCGCGCATCAGACGGACGGGCGTAAAAACTGTGGACGAAGTAGAAGTACGAGCCATCTGGCACACCTTGCCAGATCGGGTGAGCGGGGGTTGACTGGTTGACCTGGTTCCAGCCCATTTGCGGCACTTTGTAGCGGCTGCCGTCGTCTTGGAGCTGCCCGGCCAGGTCAAACTTCAATACCTCACCGGGGATAAGACCTAGCCCTTGCGTACCCGCGCCGCCATCACCGGGGCGCCCTTCAGCGCTGTGAGACAGCAGCATTTGCATGCCCACACACACGCCAAACAGCGGCTTGTTGCTAGCGGCGTGCAGCACCGATTCAAGCAGGCCAGACTCCGCCAACTCGCGCATGCAATCGGCTATGGCGCCCTGCCCTGGCAGCACAATGCGCTCGGCAGCCATCACGTCTTCAGGCTTTGAGGTGACGACCACATCAAAGCCGCTGCCTTGAGCCACATGCCGCACGGCTTGCGACACCGAGCGCAGATTGCCCATGCCGTAATCTACGACGGCGACGGTTTTGGATGAAATCATTAAGAAATTATTTGCTATTAAATAAGTAGCTGTTTTCGCCCGTATTCATTGGGCTACAAGCCTAAAACACACCCACAACAGGCAATCCGCAAGTTATTCCCGCGAAGGCGGGAAGCTAGAGGATATCGAATCAATACGGGCACTGGATTCCCGCCTTCGCGAGAATGACGCATATTTTAGATATTTGAAGCAGGTTATTGACCTGCTTCTTGTCAAAGTGAACCCTTGGTCGATGGGATCACATTCGCGGCGCGCGGGTCGATTTCCAGTGCCATGCGCAAGGCGCGCGCGAAGGCTTTGAACACCGTTTCAGCCTGGTGGTGCGAATTCTCGCCGCGCAGGTTGTCAATGTGCAGGGTAACGAAGGCGTGGTTCACAAAGCCTTGAAAAAACTCAAATGCAAGCTGGCTGTCAAAGGTACCGATCATGCCGCTTTTAAACGGCACATGCATCTCCAACCCCGGCCGGCCTGAAAAATCAACCACTACCCGGCTGAGCGCTTCATCCAGCGGCACATACGCATGGCCGTAGCGGCGCAAACCCTTTTTATCGCCCACGGCTTTGGCCACGGCCTGGCCGAGGGTAATGCCCACGTCTTCCACCGTATGGTGGCCGTCAATGTGCAGGTCACCCACGCACTGGATGTCCAGGTCTATCAGGCCGTGGCGGGCGATCTGGTCGAGCATGTGGTCAAAAAAGCCAATGCCGGTGGACAAATTGGCCTGACCCGTGCCATCGAGGTTGACCTTGACGGTGATTTTGGTCTCGGCAGTGTTGCGCGAAACTTCAGCGATGCGATTGATCATATTTTCCTTCCGTTCGTCCTGAGCCTGCCCGAGGAGGGCATTTCAACAAGCTCAAAGCGAACGGTTTATGTAGCTAATTAAAGAGATTTTTCAAGCGCCGCCAGCATCAGCAGATTCTCATCTGCAGTACCAACCGTCAGGCGCAAACAATTGGCGAGCAATGGGTGCATTTTAGAAACGTTTTTAACCAGCACGCCCTGAGCCTTCATACCCTCGAAGGTTTTGGGGCCGTCTGCCACGCGAACCAGAATCATGTTGGCGTCGCTGTTCCAGAATTTCACACCTGGCAGCTTGCCAAATGCTTCTAAAAGCATAGCGCGCTGTGCAATTAAATCGAGGGCTTGCGCTTCAAATACGCCTTGATTTTCAAGTGCAAAGAGCGCGCACTCGCAGTTCAGCACGCTGATGTTGTACGGTGGCCGCACCTTGTCAATCTCGGCAATCAGCGCTTTCGGGCCGATCATGTAACCCAGCCGCACACCCGCCAGACCGAACTTGCTCATCGTGCGCATCAGCAAGACGTGGCTGTGTTGCGTGATGCGGTTGACGTAGCTTTTGCTGGCAAACGGCTGGTAGGCTTCGTCCATCACCACCAGGCCGCCCTGCTTGCCCACGGCGTTGATGATGTTTTCAATCACCGCGTCGTCCCACAAATTGGCGGTGGGGTTGTTCGGGTAGGCCAGGTAAGTGATGGCTGGCTTGTGTTCGGCTATGGCGGCCAGCATGGCGGCTTCGTCGAGTTCAAAGTCGGCTGTCAAAGGCACGCCGATAAATGCCAGGCCCTGCAGCTGCGCGCTCATGGCGTACATCACAAAGCCGGGTACAGGTGACAGCACGCCAGCCCCCGGCACATCACAAGCCAGCGCCAGCAGCGATATCAGCTCGTCAGACCCATTGCCCAGCATGATGTCAAAACCCTCAGGCATCTGCGCGTAGTCGGCCAACGCACGGCGCAAGTCATTCACCCGGCCATCGGGATAGCGGTTAAACGCCAGCGCACCGAGACGTTGACCCAAATGCGCTTGCAGCGCGGCAGGCAAGCGGTGCGGGTTCTCCATCGCGTCGAGTTTGACCATGCCTGCCGAGTCTTGCACAGCGTAAGCGTGCATCGACTGGATGTCCTGGCGAATGCGGGTTTGGATCAGTTGGGTCAGTTGAGTCAGTTTTTCAGTCATGTCGGTCATAAAAGATATGTCGCGCCGTCGCAAGGCGACATGTCGATATTTTAGGTGATGGCAGCCTGGAAAGATTGCATCCCACTCACAGTCGCATACGTGGAGAATTTGATAAAGCGCTATTTATTTAATAGCTCATTACCCTCATATTTATTCGTCTACAGCCTGTTTTAGCGGTCAAAAACCGCATTTTTAGAAATCAAATCGCTCCAAAATACAAATTCAAGATGCTTCAGGCCGCCACAACCATCGCAAAGTTGGCCTTCAAGCCGTCAGCGCCCTGCACGAAAGGTGTGGTCAGCGCCGCACGATCGGCCACGTTCATTCTTTGCCACAAAAAATCGCGCGCGTTGCCGGGGTCTTCTGCTACATAAAGCTGCGTCGTTAAGAGCTCACGGCGGCCCAGTCTCACCTTCACATGAATGTGCGGTGTACGGCCGCTGTAGGCCACCGGCCGAATGGTGCGAAAGCGGTAACTGCCGTCAGCCCTAACGGTGACCCGGCCAAAACCCTGAAACCGGTTGTCAGCGCGGCCGCCGTCACCGGCGTGGTGGTAGTGCCCCGCGCCGTCGCATTGCCATATTTCAACCTGCGCCCCGCTGACAGGCCACCCCTGCAGGTCGCTAACGCTGCCCTCAAGCCACGCCGCTTGGCCTACTGGATACCTCAGGCTGCCGTTGCGCAGCAGGTCATAGTCAATATCTTTAGGAAAGTCCACCGGGTAAAACGGCCCTTCACTTTGGGCAGGTGTGGCCCGACGAGCAGGTGCTGGCTGCGCTCTAACCCCCAGCCAGAGCGCAGGCATACCGACCAAGGCGGCGGCAAGCAACTGCCGGCGGAGCGCGGTTGATTTTGTTGCCGCCGCGACGACCGTTAATGCGTTGGTCGAGCGGAGCATCGGGCGGGGTGGCATGGTCTTCTCCTGTGTTTGATCGTCTCGCATTTCAGAGTTGGCCGAGTGGGTGAAGGTTCCCAGCTCCCAAGCCTCACAATTCCCTTTTTAGATACATGTTGATTAGTCGAACCGTGCCTAATCCGGCATGATGCCTCTAGTTATAAAAAAAGCAAAGGAATGTCAGGGTGGCAGCTTTAATACCTTCAATTGGCGCGTGTGTATCGCGCATGACCAGCGGCGAGCGGCGCCTGGCCGAACGGCTTGAGCAAAAGCTCGACGACGACTACCTGCTTTGGTACGACGTGCCAATGGGGCCACGGCATTTGCACCCCGACTT
>JAYVPR010000414.1:0-3802 GCA_043757245.1 Polaromonas sp.
GCCAGCGTGATGGTCAATGCGAGCACCCGCTTCGCCGATGGCTTTGAATTCGGTCTAGGTGCTGAAATAGGCATCAGTACCGACAAGTTTCACGCCCGTGGGCCCGTCGGTATTGAAGGCTTAACATCACTAAAGTATGTGGTTTTGGGAAACGGCGAAGTACGCACCTGAGAGCGTAGGCCGCAGTTAACTCTTGCAACTCCGGCACGCCACCCCAACATCCTTAAAATCGACAAATCCCAGGCCATGCCGCCTGACGAAAACATCTCCTCGAAAGCCATCGCATGGTTCCGCACCTCATCACTGCCCTAACCGGCCCCATCAATGAGCTTGAGCAGCGCATTTTGGACTCCACCCCGGCCATCGAGCGCTGGTTTCGGCTGGAGTGGATGGAGCACACGCCGCCGTTTTACTGCGCTGTCGACGTGCGCAATGCGGGTTTCAAACTGGCCCCGGTAGATACCAACTTGTTCCCGGATGGCTGGAACAACCTGACATCTGACATGCTGCCGCTGGCGGTGCAGGCTGCGATGGCGGCAATTGAGAAGATTTGCCCAGAGGCGCGCAACCTGCTGGTGGTGCCTGACAAAAATACCCAAAACAGCTTTTACCTGGCCAATATCCTTCAACTCAAGCGTATTTTTCACCAAGCCGGCCTGAACGTGCGCTTTGGCTCACTCGATGCAGCCATCAAAACGCCCACCACGCTCAAGCTTCCCACCGGCGAGAGCCTCACGCTCGAACCCTTGATGCGCACCGACCGCCGCCTGGGCCTGAAAAACTTTGACCCCTGCACGATTTTGCTGAACAACGATCTGGCTGCGGGCATCCCCGGCATGCTGGAAGACGTCCATGAGCAGTACCTGCTGCCGCCGCTGCACGCCAGTGGCTCGGTGCGCAGCAAGGCCACCCACTTCAAGGCGTACGAGGAAGTGGCCAAGCGCTTTGGCAAACTGATTGGCGTGGACCCCTGGCTGATCAACCCGATGTTCACGTATTGCGGTCAGGTGAACGTGGCGACCGCCGAGGGTTTGGATAACCTGAGCCGCCAAGTCGATGCGCTTTTGATAAAAATAAAACGCAAGTACAAGGAGTACGGCATTCACGAAAAGCCGTTCGTACTGGTCAAATGCAACAGCGGCACTGGCGAGGGGACCTGCGGCATGGGCATCATGACGGTGCGTGATGTCAAAGATCTGGATGCCTGGGCGGCCAAAAACAAAATCAGCAAAACCCAACCTACCCAGCCAGAGATGGACATCATCATTCAGGAAGGGGTGCAAACCAACGAACGCGTTAACGCGGCCGTGGCCGAGCCCGTGGTCTACATGATGGACAGGTACGTGGTCGGCGGTTTTTACCGCATCCACGCCGACCGTGGTATTGACGAAAACCTGAATGCACCGGGTGCCAGCTATGTGCCATTGGCATTTTCCGACAGTGGGCGCTTACCCCAGCCGGGTGAAAAGCCAGGCACCAGCAGCCCGAACCGCTTTTACATGTACGGCGTGGTCGCCCGGCTGGCTATGCTGGCTGCCAGTTACGAATTAGAGGCCACTGACCCGAATGCAGAGGTTTACGACTGAAAACGGGTTGAAAAATCTGTTTTCAAGGCATTTTCAGGTGTGTTTTAGGCCTCTGTCCCAATAAATACGGGCATATTAAGCTCCTGAAATAATAGCAAATTCAAACCACCTCAGTACAGTTGCTGCATTGCAACAAAAGTTGAATTAATTAGCAGCGCACAGTTTTGCAGCTTTGAGACTGCCTGCGCTGGGTGCAAAATAGCGTTCCCCAAGCTACCTATTCCCGTCGTCAGCCACGGCGGAAAGTTTTTGTGTCCAGTCAAAAATCATCCCTAGCAGCGCTCACCCTGGGCGCGATCGGTGTCGTTTACGGCGATATCGGCACCAGCGTCCTGTACGCGGTCAAAGAAGTTTTCAACCACGGTCATGTCGCTGTCACACCCGACAACGTCTACGGGCTGATGTCGATTTTCTTTTGGACCATGACCGTGATCGTGTCCATCAAGTATGTGGTCCTGGTGCTGCGGGCTGACAACAACGGCGAGGGCGGGCTGATTGCCATGCTGGCGCTGGCGTCGAACGCTGTCAAGGACAAACCCAAGCTGCGGCGCGTGTTGCTCATTGTCGGCATCTTCGGCACCTCGCTTTTTTATGGCGATGGCGTGATCACCCCGGCGATTTCTGTGCTGTCGGCGGTCGAAGGGCTGGAGGTTGTTTCACCGGCTTTTGCCAAAGGCGTGATACCCATCACACTGGCGATTTTGTTTGCCCTATTTGCCGTGCAGAAAAAAGGTACGGCTGGCATTGGCAAGTTTTTTGGCCCCATCACGCTGGTCTGGTTTTTAACCATCGCGCTGCTGGGTGTGTCGCAAATCATCACCCATCCTGAGATTCTTAAAGCGCTCAGCCCGCACTATGCTGTTATGTTCATGTGGGGCAACCCTGGCACCACCTTCATCATTCTGGGAGCCGTGGTGCTGTGTGTGACGGGTGCAGAAGCGCTGTACGCTGACCTGGGCCACTTTGGCAAAAAACCGATTCGCCTGGCCTGGTTTAGCATCGTCATGCCTTGCCTGGTGCTCAACTATTTTGGTCAGGGCGCTTTGCTACTGAGCAACCCGGCGGCGGTTAAAAACCCGTTTTACCTCATGGCACCTGACTGGGCCTTGCTGCCGCTGGTTGGCCTGGCCACCCTGGCAACCGTGATTGCCTCGCAAGCGCTGATTACTGGTGCCTTCAGCGTGACCAAGCAAGCCATTCAAATGGGCTACTTGCCACGCCTGCGCATTTTGCACACCAGTGTGCGTGACACCGGGCAAATTTACATGCCTTTCATCAACTGGGGGCTGTTTGCGGTGATTGTGCTAGCAGTGGTCATGTTCCGTTCGTCCAGCAACCTCGCAGCGGCTTACGGCCTAGCGGTGTGTGCCGACATGCTGATCACCACCATCCTGACGTTTTACGTTATCCGCTACGGCTGGAAATACCCGCTGAGCCTGTGCCTGGCCGCCACAGGCGTATTTTTCATTGTTGACTTTGCGTTTTTCGCGTCCAATCTGATGAAGCTGTTTGCCGGCGGCTGGTTCCCGTTGGTCATTGGCGGCTTTGTGTTCACGCTGATGATGACCTGGAAAGAGGGTCGGCACATTCTGAACGAGAAAATGCGCACCGATGCGATTGAGTTGCCCAGCTTTCTGGATGCAGTTTTCGTCAGCCCGCCCGCGCGCGTGGAAGGCACCGCCGTGTTTTTAACCGCCGAGCCCGGCACCGTGCCCAACGCGCTGCTGCACAACCTCAAACACAATAAGGTGCTGCATGCGCAAAACTTGTTTGTCACGGTGCGCAACCACGAGGTGCCCTGGATAGGCATGAACAAGCGGCTGGAGATTGAGTCACTCGGCCACGACTGCTGGCAGGTGATCGTCAACTACGGCTTTAAAAACGACCTTGACTTGCCCAAAGCCTTGCAGCAAATCAAAGGCCGAGGCTGCGAGCTGGAAGTCATGAGCACCAGCTACTTTTTATCCCGCGACACGGTCGTGCCCACGATTGGCGGCGGTATGGCGGTATGGCGTGAAAAGCTGTTTGCCCAAATGCACCATAACGCCAGCGGCGCAGCTGACTTTTTGAACCTGCCAAACAACTCAGTCGTGGAGCTCGGAAGCAAAATCGAGATTTAACCGAGATTGTCCATTAGGACGCAGGTGTATGGCGAGGCGAGTTGCGAGTCAGTTTGGTCACTGGTGAGGATCCTATTAGCCCCGCTATCGGTGACG
>JAYVPR010000415.1:0-3796 GCA_043757245.1 Polaromonas sp.
CGGCTTGTCGATGCGCCTGGCCAAGGCTTGCAGAAGCAAGCGCGCATTTTGAAAATCCCCCCGCCACAGCAGCCCCGTGCCTTCGCAAGCCATACGGTAAGCGCTGTCGGCGCTCAGGGTGTCGTCAGCCAATACCACACGCTTGGGCGGCGCTGCGCCTCGCTCTGAGCGCCAGAGCGCGCTGCGGGGTTGTTTGACCTCAGTCCAGTTCAGCGTGGGGACTGGTAAATCAGGGGGAGAAAGCGGCGCGTTGGTGATTATCATCAGGTGGAAACATAAAATGGAATCCGCCTGTTTTAACAGATGATCACCACCACCACCAAAAAACCCCTCAATCAGGGTGACAAAACGCTTGCCCAGCATGACAGCCGCCAGCACCAGCCCCGGGTAAATCTGCAACCCATGACTTGGAAAGCAGGCATGATGCGTCAGCGGCATGTCCCCAGACCCTTGAATTTCAGCCTTCAGCTGCCAACTCCTTGCTGCACCTCACCACTTTTTGAAAGCAAAATCCATGTTCAATCTATCCATCAGGCAGCGCGCAGCCAAGTGGCTGGCCGTTGTTGCGCTGTTAGGCTTTGGCGCTGTGATGGCTCAGTCCGAACCCAGCATCAAACAGATCTACGAAACCGCCCAGAGCGGCAAGATCGATCAGGCTCAGGTGATGGTGCAACAAGTGCTCATCGCCCATCCCAATAGCGCCAAGGCACACTATGTGCAGGCCGAGCTGTTTGCGCGTCAGGGACAGGCGAGCCGTGGCCGTGAAGCCTTGCTGATGGCTGATAAGCTAGCACCAGGCCTGCCTTTTGCCAAACCTGAAGCGGTGCAGGCGCTGCGCACGCAGCTCGCTTCAAAGCCGTCTGTGCCAGCCGTCAGGGAGGCGAGCAAACTACCCGCTGCTGGCCGTGAGGCCGCCGCACCGACTTCATCCTCATCGTCTTTCCCCATGGGGTTGGGCCTGGCGCTGGGTGGCGCAGCGATTGCATTTGCCATCTTCATGCTGCGTAAAAAACCAGTGCCAGACACGTCGCCACAAGTGACAAACGCCAACATGTATGCGAACCCGAATGCAGGCGGTACTGCAAGTGGAATAGGCAACGGCTTGAGCGGCCCACAGACCTTTGGAACCGGCGCTGCTGCCCCTGGCTACACGCAGGCACCCGCTCAGCCGGCCTATGGTCAACCTGCTTACGGGCAACCTGCCGGCAGCGGGCTGGGCGGCAGGGTCATGGGCGGCCTGGCGACAGGGCTGGCCGTGGGTGCAGGCGTCATGGCTGCGCAAGCCATAGGCAAGAGTCTGATGGGTAACAACGAACATGCCGCACAGCCCGGGAATGCGGCCGCTGGTCAGGGTTACGAGCCGCTGGCGTCTAACAGCGATCTGGGCGGACAGAACTTTGGCGTCAATGACGCCAGCTCATGGGATGACGGCAGCAGCAGCATGGCCGACAGCGGCGGTGGCGGTGACTGGGACAGCTGAAGGCTCCATCCCCACTGCGCCAAATGCAGCGCCTACAAGAGCACCCGCAATAAGCCGGTTAATCCACCGATCGTTTCAGGCGTATTTCTTCCAGCTTCACGCTGCCATAAGCGGTGGTGCGCAGGGATGGCATTTCACGTTTAAAGCCTGCCGCTTGCTCATAAAATTGCAGCGCACGTTCATTGGCCAGCAGCGACCACAGCGTGACTTGCGTGCAGCCCTCTTCTTTCAAGCCGTCACGCGCACCGTCCCACAGCACCAGGCCTGCGCCCTTGCGCCAGTGCGCCGGGGTCACGTACATGGCCCAAATCTCACCCACACTTGATTTGGTACCCGGGTCGCGTGAGCGATCGAAACCAACAAAACCAATCACCTTGTCGCTGTCTGTGGCCACCAGCAATTGCGGGTCACTGTACTCAATCGCTTCTTTCCAGTAGGCCAGTCGTTTTTCATAAGTCATGGTTTGAAGGACATCATCAGGTATCAAGCCCTGGTAAGCGGCTTGCCAAGTGGCCACATGAATTTCAGCAATGGCTTTGGCATCGCGCGGGGCAGCAGGTCGAACGGAATAGCTGGGCATTAAAAATCGCTTGTAAATTAAAAGACAATCCCTAATTGTCGCGCAATGCCGACCCGCCATGAGCTTGGGCTATATTGACCGCATCCTTCACCGACGCATTCATCCAAAGATCACGCACATGCACACCACGCTTGCCTTCCGGTTTCGCCCTAGTTTCAAGCTGCTGGCCTTTGCCCCACAGTTTTGCTGAGCACAGTGACGCAAGTTGCGCCATCGACTGTGTTTACAGTCATCGTCACGCCCACTGGCTACACATTTTCGGCACCCACCAACCAAACCCTGCTGCAATCCGCCGAGCTTGTCAACACACCCGGTTTGCAGATGGCCAGTTCATGCCGCAACGGGACATGTCGAACCTGTATGTGCCAGCTTGTGAAGGGTGAAGTGGCTTACCGCATCGAATGGCCGGGGTTGAGTAGGGATGAAAAGCGCGAAGGATTTATCTTGCCCTGTGTGGCTTATCCGGTGTCGGATGTGGTGATTCAGTTGGCACCTTGAAGGACTTTCTTACCGCTGGTGTTACCTGAGCACACTTCGGGCAAAATTGGCATGATCAACACATCTGCTGGTCAATCGGCTCATGCCCACGATGACCATGACTTGCCTTTACTCCTTGACCAAACACTGTCTGGCGGCAGCTTTTTTTAGTGCCTTGTCGGTGGCCGCACAAGCCGCACCTTTCGAGGACACGATGGCGCAGCGCACACTGGCCTGCACTGGCTGTCATGGGGTACAGGGTCGCGCTGCACCTGATGGCTACTACCCGCGCCTGGCAGGTAAACCTGCGGGCTACTTGTACAACCAGTTGCTCAATTTTCGTGAGGGGCGGCGGCACTATGGACTGATGACGCGGCTGCTTGCGCCTTTGAGCGACGCGTACTTGATGGACATCGCGCAGTACTTCTCAAATCTCGATGTACCCTACCCTGCCCCCACGCCTTCCAGGCAAGACGGCCAGTTGCTGGCGCATGGCAAGCAGCTGGTGCTGATGGGTGACGCTGCCAGACAAGTCCCCGCCTGCGTACAGTGCCACGGCACGGCCATGACTGGCGTTGCACCCAACGTGCCGGGCTTGCTGGGACTGCCGCGTGACTATCTGAACGCCCAACTGGGCGCGTGGAAGGCAGGTAAGCGGCGCGCCCATGCGCCTGACTGCATGCAGGCAGTGGTTTCCCGCTTGAGTGATGACGACATCAACGCCATCAGCCGCTATTTGGCGGCGCAGGTGCTGCCCGCCAATACCAAGCCTGGCACCAGTGCGCCGCTGTTGGCAAAAGGGCAAACAGCCGTGAACTGCGGCAACACAGCAAAGCCGTGAGCAAGTTAACAACGCTGCTTGCTGGCCTGTGCGGATTGCTCGCAGTTGCGCTAGTCGCGATGTGGCTGCTGAACACACGCGACGAAACCTTGACCGAGTCACCTGCCCTAGCCATCAGCACCCCCGAGCGCGGCGCCTACCTGGCGCAAGTCGGCAACTGCGCAGGCTGCCACACCGCGCGCGGCGGCAAGCCGTATGCGGGCGGCTTGGGCATTGACACGCCTTTTGGTGCGGTCTATGCGTCCAATCTCACACCTGATACAGCCACTGGTATTGGCAACTGGACACGTACAGATTTTTGGCGTGCCATGCATCACGGCAAATCAAAGGACGGGCGTTTGCTGTACCCGGCTTTCCCGTACACCAGCTACACGCTGGTCACGCGAGACGATTCTGACGCGCTGTTTGCGTACCTGAA
>JAYVPR010000416.1:0-3791 GCA_043757245.1 Polaromonas sp.
GCCTGAAGTTTGCCAGCCGGGAAAAGCCACCCAAAGATTGAAAGATGAACCTGTTCGCAGCGCTTGTCAATCCCAACGCGCCATCCACGAGCATGATGGCCCGTCGCCATCCCAACCACCGCGTCAGCGGTTTAGTTCAACGTAATGTAGACAGCAAGTTATGGACGATACATCCTGAGCTTGACGATACATCTTTTGAAAAAAACCACGCATCCCGCTTGTACATTGGGTTTGCAGTGCTTGTACTGTATAAAAACTAAGGTAGAAATTTTTCATGAAACCCGGCGCTCCTCCGTTACAGTTCGCCCGCTTGCCTGCTAATGTGCACGAGAAAATTTTCAGCTTTCACTATAACCCCAAGCGTGAGTACAAAGACATTGAAGCACTGTTTGACTTGTGCGAACGTGTTTCGACCGACATAGACACTGGCCGCATAGCGGGGCTGTACGCCAAACAGTTCAGCAAAGCTTTTGAAGGCATTTCGCTTGAGGATTACCTGCTGGCAGCTACCGCGCGTACCCACAGTTGCCCGCTGTGGACGGCAACTAGAGAGCATTACCCGATGACGGATGTTGAGCTGTTCGCTTAAACGAGCAGTCGCGGTAAAGTCTGATCATCAAACTCCACACCTTCTCGCCCATGCTCTTCCTGCTTTCCCCCGCAAAGTCACTCGACTACGACACACCGCCACAAGTCAGTACCCACACCCAACCATTGTTCGTCAAGCAGTCAGCGGCGCTGATCGATGTTCTAAAAACCAAAACGCCGCAAGACATCAGCAGCCTGATGAAATTGTCGGATGCTTTGTCAGGCCTGAATGTTGGGCGCTATCAGTCCTGGGCTAAAAGAGTCACCGCCAAAAATTCAAAACAGGCGGTGCTGGCTTTCAACGGCGATGTTTACGAAGGTTTGAATGCCAAAACCTTGAGCCCCGCGCAACTCGATTGGGCGCAAAACCATGTGTGTATTTTGAGTGGCTTGTACGGCGTGCTCAGGCCGCTTGACTTGATGCAGCCCTATCGGCTTGAGATGGGTACGGCGCTACAAACCCTCAAAGGCAAAAACCTTTATCAGTTTTGGGATGCACAACTTTCAAACTACCTCAATGAAAGAGCTGCGGCAGACTCATCACCCGTCGTGGTCAACCTGGCCAGTGAAGAGTATTTCAAGGCGGTGGATTTGAAGGCACTGAAAGCCCGCGTGGTGAGCTGCGTGTTTGAAGACTTTAAAAACGGAAAATACAAAATCATCAGCTTTCATGCCAAACGTGCGAGAGGTTTGATGGTGCGCTACGCGATTGAAAAGAAAGCCATGACCGTTAAAAAGCTTGAAAGCTTTACTTCTGAAGGCTACCGCTTTGAAGCCACCCTGTCTGCGCCTGACCGCCTGGTTTTCAGGCGCAAACTTGAGTGACGGGCGCGTGAATCTCCCTTGTCCGTCGCCGGGTGATGCAGGCGCAACGCTTGACGGTGGCGACAAGTGGGTAGAGGTTGTGCGCAGGCAGCATAACCCTGAACTGGTGGTGTTTGCCAACCTGTTAACGGGTGCTGAATGTGATGCTTTGATGGCTGCAGCCAGGCCGCGCCTGTCGCGTTCACTGACAGTAGACACGCATACCGGCAATGAAGCGTTGCACCCAGACCGTACCAGCCAGGGCATGTTTTTTGAGCGCTTTGAAAACGACCTGGTGCAGCGTGTCGAGGCGCGTATTGCCAGGCTGCTTCAATGGCCCGTTAAAAATGGTGAGGGCTTGCAAGTGCTGCGTTACCGCAAAGGTGCGCAGTACCTGCCGCATTACGATTACTTTGACCCGCAGCAAGCGGGCACGCCCGCCTTGCTCGCGCGTGGTGGCCAGCGCGTGGCCACGCTTATCATCTACCTGGCAGAACCCGAGGCGGGCGGGGCTACGGCTTTCCCTGATTTGGGTTTACAAGTGGCACCTCGACGCGGGCAGGCAGTATTTTTCAGCTATGCAGAACCGCTGCCCGCCAGCCTGTCATTGCATGGTGGTGAGCCTGTAACAGCGGGTGAAAAATGGATTGCCACCAAATGGCTGCGCCAGCGTGAATTTGTCTGATTTTCAGCGCAAGCCAGCGCCCGTCGCACCTTCTATCCGCTGAATCAATTCAATTTTGTAGCCGTCTGGGTCGGTCACAAAAGCAATCACCGTTTTGCCACCTTTGACCGGCCCAGCGTCTCGCGTCACATTGCCGCCAGCCGCTTTGATTTTTTCAACAGCGGCATAGGCATCAGGTACACCCAGCGCAATGTGGCCATAGGCTGTGCCCAAGTCGTAGCTGTCAGTGCCGTGGTTATAGGTCAGCTCAATTTCAGCTTGCGCAGGGTTGCCCTCGTAGCCGACAAACGCCAGCGAGTACTTGTACTCAGGGTTTTCAGATCGGCGCAGTAGCTGCATGCCCAGAACATTGGTGTAAAAGTCAATCGAGCGCTGGAGATTGCCAACGCGGAGCATGGTGTGGAGGAGTCGCATAAAAAATAATAGTTGAGTTGAAATTGTTTTGACGCTGTGGGGTTACTTGGACTTCTCAAACACCAGGCAGGTGGTTGTTGCGTGCGCATACAGCTTGCCATCAGGCTCGACGATGCGGCCCCCTGCAGTTGCCAGTTGCTTGCCGCAATGAATCCCGGTGCCGATGGCGCGCAGTGGCCCGCTTTTGTGAGAGGCGGTCCGCACGATATTCAGACTCAGCTCAGCTCAGCTCAGCTCTGCTGTAGCCTCGGCCAACGGGCATCATGGTGTGCACAGCGCAACCCACTGCGGAGTCAAGCAGCGTGGCATACCAGCCGCCATGCACCGAGCCGAGCGGGTTGTAATGCTTGAGCTGCGGCGTGCCCTGAAACACGGCTTTACCGGGTTCAATTTCAACCAGCGAAAAGTCCACCGTCTCTGCAATATGCGGGTAGGGCATGCGGCCGTTCAGCCTGGCTTGCATCTGCTCCAACCCGGTTTTGCCATGAAATGCTCAGGCTTGGCCAGCCCGGGCTTGCCGCCACCTTTGATCATGCGGGCGCGTACTGCCACGCTTTGTTCCAGCCATTGGGCTAATGTGTCTTGAGAATCGATCATAAAAAGATTTTAAACCGGCGGTATAAAAGTGGTGCGTGTAATTCATGCCGCTGTGACGGCGCAGCGGGTTGTACCAAGACTCAATCCAGGTAAATACTGCTAGCCGTGCCTGTCACTTGGTCTGCCAGCTACGCCGATTGATCAATTCACACTCCAAGCTGGCAAAGAAGCTGTCAGCCATTGCGTTGTCATAAGCATCGCCCACCGTGCCCATCGAAGGCGTGACACCCACCTCAGCGCTTGCCAAATACCAAGCCGGTGTATTGGCTACCCTGATCGGAATGGTGAGTCACCGATTCAGACCGACGTGTGGTGATCGCTTGAGGTTGACGACTTCACCCATACCGACAAGTTCGGCACGGCTGCGGTTTCTGCCACAGGTGTAGTCACTCATCTGGTGGATCAGGCGAATGCGCTCAGTCATGACTTGATCGTTACTGGACCGTTTGCTGGGCGTGCGGCGACACCAGTCGTAGTACCCGCTGGTGGAGACATGGAGGTGTTTGCACATGGCTTGCGTGGGTAGGGCGGTCTGATTTGCTTGGAAAGCAGCGCGTAGATATCTTGTCTACTACGTTGTCCCAGTTGGCAAACCAGCCCGGTCTCATCGCGAAATGATTCAACGAGCTGGACGTAGCGACGTGGGCCGGAGGTGGTGATCTTCACAAACATGCCGCCACTTTAGAACAAACATTACTAATGA
>JAYVPR010000417.1:0-3787 GCA_043757245.1 Polaromonas sp.
ATTTTTCCGCGCCGCATTCTGCCCTCGCTGTACGACGCGATTTTTGCGATGTACCACGCGGCGGGCGAATCGCCACGTGTCGCACAAGAGGCGATACAAATGCAGACCATTGTCAATCTCGTGTCCGCAGAGCTGGGCGTCGCCTGGGTGCCGGAGAGCGTGCAGCAGTTCAAGCGGCCGGGTGTGGTGTACCGCAGCATGCAAGAAGGCAAGGCTAAGACCACGAGAACAGGAAAGGGCAAGTTATCCGTGCCCATCTGCGAGACCAGCCTGGTCTGGTCGGCTGTTCATACCAACCCGGTGCTGCAACGGTTTGTGACGTTCATATCGGATACAAATAGCAAAAAAATAGTTATAAATGGTGATTGACAGCATGAACGGCAGAAGCAGCAAAATTTTCTGATGTCGGCAACACGTGGCCACCGTGCAAAATACACCCATGCTCATACACCCTGAAATTAACCCCGTTGCTCTACAACTCGGCCCCTTGGCCATCCACTGGTACGGACTGACGTATCTGGCAGCTTTTGGACTTTTCTTTTTTCTGGCCACTTTGCGCCTCAAGCACCAGCCCTACGCGTCCATCACCGGGCCTGGTGCGTGGAGCAGGCGCGACATTGAAGATATCTTGTTTCTGGGCGTGATGGGCGTTGTGGTTGGTGGGCGTATCGGCTACTGCCTGTTTTACAAGCCTGCTTACTACGCCAGTCATCCTCTGGAAATCTTTTATGTCTGGCAGGGCGGCATGAGTTTTCATGGCGGGCTGATTGGCGTGCTGCTGGCGCAGTGGTGGTTTGCGCGCACCCGCCAGCGGCCGTGGCTGCAGGTCATGGACTTTGTGGCACCTTGTGTACCAACCGGGCTGGCGGCGGGCCGGGCAGGCAATTTTATGAATGGTGAGCTGTGGGGCAGGGTGGCTGACCCATCGCTACCTTGGGGCATGCTGTTCAGAGATGGCGGCCCGTTGCCGCGTCATCCGTCGCAGGTGTACCAGTTTTTGCTGGAAGGCCTGCTGCTGTTTGTGCTGCTGTGGCTTTATGCCCGCAAGCCTCGGAAGATGGGGCAGGTATCCGCTGCGTTCTTATTCGGCTATGGGGTGTTCCGCTTCATCGCAGAATTCTTCCGCGAGCCCGATGCACATCTGGGTATTTTGCAGCTCGGCATGAGCATGGGGCAGTGGCTGTGTGTGCCGATGATCTTGGGCGGTGTCGCGTTGTGGGTTTGGGCTTCAAAACGACCAAAAACGAACTAAAATAGCAATTTTTAGATATCTTTTAGGCCTCTAGCCCAATAAATACGTGCGCAAAAAGCTATTAAAATAATAGCGCCTGAATTTGACTCAAACCAGTTGCCTGGCCAGTAGAACGGCCACGTGCACTGCCTCGCGTGCGGCGCCATCTTTGATCTGATGGCGGCAACTCGTGCCGTCCGCCACCACGACGGCGTCGGGTTGCTGGCGCACTGCGGGTAGCAGGCTCAGCTCGGCCATTTGCATCGATACGTCGTAGTGCGCGGCCTCGTAGCCAAAGCTGCCAGCCATGCCGCAGCAGCTGGATTCAATCAACTCTGGTTGCGCCCCGGGGATGAGCTTGAGCACGTCCATGATGGGGCTGACAGCGCCAAACGCTTTTTGATGGCAGTGACCGTGCAGCAAAATTGGCTGGACGATGGGTTTGAGCCTGGTTTTAAACTCATCGAGCTGGCCGTTAGCCGCCTCACGTGCCAAAAACTCTTCAAGTAGCAGGGCGTGCTGGCTCACGGTATGCGCAGCTTCACCTAAACCCATGACCAGTGCTTCATCGCGCAGCGTTAGCAGGCACGACGGCTCTAGCCCCACGATGGCGATGCCTTTTTCTGCGAAGGGAAACAAGGCGGTCACCAACTCTGTCGCTTTGGCTTTGGCGTTGGCCACCATGCCGCTGGCCAGGTAGGTTCTGCCGCAGCACAGAGCCTTGCCATCGGCTATTTTTTTTGCGGCTATATGTACTGTGTATCCAGCAGCCTTCAGCACGTTGAAGGCCGCAAAAACATTTTCAGATTCAAAATAGCCGTTGAAGGTATCGACAAAAAGCACCACGGGCTTGGCGGCTGCCAGTACTTCCTCACTGGTAGCGATCGATAACCGTTCGCCCTGAGCTTGTCGAGGGGCTTCCTTCGACAGGCTCAGGACGATCGGGGGTACAGGCTCAGCCCGAACGGTATTGATCTGATTCCAAAAAGTTTGCGTTTGCCATTGCGGCAAGGTGCGCCTGGCGGACAAGCCCAGCAGCTTTTCACTTAGCGCTGCCAGGCCGGGAATCTTGTCACGCAGATTCAGCAGCGGGGCCAAGCGGCTGGCCCACGGCGCGTAGTCGGGCAGGTAAGCGACCAGCTTGTCACGCAAGGTGTAGCCGTGCTTTGTCTTGTAATGGTGCAAAAACTCGACCTTCATTTTGGCCATGTCCACGCCCGTCGGGCAGTCGCGCTTACACCCTTTGCAGCCTACGCACAGGTCTAGCGCGTCCTTAACTGCCTCACTGGTAAAAGCGTCTGAGTTTTTCCGTTCGGACTGAGCTTGTCGAAGTCCCGAAGACCCTTCGACAAGCTCAGGGCGAATGGATACGGCGTTGCCTAGTTGCCCGCTCAATGCCAGCCGCAGTGTGTTGGCCCGCCCACGCGTCGAATCTTTTTCATCCCGCGTCACCCGGTAGCTCGGGCACATGGTGCCTGCCTCAAACTTGCGGCAGTGCCCGTTGTTGTTGCACATCTCCACTGCTTTGGCAAAGCCTTGCGCTGCATCGCCGCCTGTACCGGGCGCGCTGGTTTGTTCTGTCACTGGGTCGTTTTGTACATTCCACGCGCTCCAGTCAAGCGCAGTTTTGATAGGGATGACTTTGTAGCTGGGCGCAAACCGCATCAGGCGGGTGTCGTCCATGCGCGGTGGGTTGATGATCCGCTGTGGGCTGAGTAAATTGATGGGGTCTAGGTAGTTTTTAATTTGAGCAAATGCATCATTGATCTTCGGCCCAAACTGCCATTGAATCCATTCGCCCCGGCACAGGCCGTCGCCATGCTCGCCGCTGTATGCGCCTTTGTATTTGCGCACCAATGCGGAGGCTTCTTCAGCTATGGCGCGCATCTTGGCTGCGCCTTCCCGCCGCATGTCCAAAATCGGCCGCACATGCAGTGTGCCGACTGATGCATGCGCGTACCAGGTGCCTTTGCTCCCGTATTTTTTAAACACTTCTGTCAAGCCGTCGGTATATTCAGCCAGGTGCTCCAGCGGCACGGCGCAGTCTTCAATAAAGCTGACGGGCTTGCCATCGCCCTTCAGGCTCATCATGATGTTCAGGCCTGCCTTGCGTACTTCCCACAGGTTTTTTTGTGGGGCATCGTCAATCATTTCAACCACGGAGCCAGGCAAACCCAAGTCACCCATCAGCTCTATCAGTTGTTTGATTTTCGGTATCAAATCTGCTTTGGACGCGCCTGAAAACTCCACCAGCAAAATCGCATCAGGTTTGCCAATTAACGCCGTCCGCACAGTGGGTGCAAAGGCCGGGTTTTGCAGCGACAGCTCAATCATGGTGCGGTCAACCAGCTCAACGGCAGTCAATGTTGCCCCGGACGCGTCGCTGTGTCCGTTCGAGTTTCCAAGTTTGACGATGTGCTGGGCCGAATCCATCGCCTTGTGAAAGGTCGGGAAGTTCACCACGCCCAGCACCTTGGTGCGCGGCAGCTCGCTTAATTTCAAGGTGAGCGATTGGGTCAACCCCAGCGTGCCTTCACTGCCCACCATCAGGTGCGC
>JAYVPR010000418.1:0-3782 GCA_043757245.1 Polaromonas sp.
CTTGGCCAGCTCTTCTTCAACGCGCTTGTTGGCAACGGAGAGTTCAGACTTGGCTTTATCGGCTGCAGCGAGGCCAGCGGCGATTTTGCTGGCGCGTTCGTCTAGCGCGGCTGCTATCGGTGGCCACACGAATTTCATCGTGAACAGCACCAGAATCGCAAACACGACGAGCTGCGCAAAGAATGTGGAGTTGATATTCACAGCAGCACCTCTTTAAGAGTGGTTATCGAGCAAGCCGACAATCACTTGAGGACAAACGGGTTCGCGAAAGCGAACAGCATGGCGATACCCACGCCGATCAGGAAAGCCGCGTCAATCAGACCCGCCAACAAGAACATTTTGGTTTGCAGTTCGTTCATCAACTCTGGCTGACGGGCAGCTGCTTCAAGGTATTTGCTACCCATGATGCCGATGCCAATACAAGCGCCAAGAGCGCCCAGGCCAATGATCAGGCCAGCGGCCAATGCAACAAAACCAAGTACGTTTTCCATTTAAAGCTCCTACAAATTAACAAAAAAACCAACGAACAAAAAAAACTTAAAAAACCGAAACCCGAAATCAATCCATCAATGGTGGTCGTGCGCTTGACCCACGTACACCAAAGTCAGCATCATGAAAATAAAGGCCTGCAGCGCCACGATCAAAATATGAAAGATTGCCCAGCCCGTACCCGCAAGAATATGGCCCATAAAAAGGAAGATGCCGGTCGCCGAACCGAAGCCAACCGCACCCATCAGGGCAATCAGCATAAACAACAGCTCGCCAGCATACATATTGCCGAACAGACGCAGGCCGTGTGACACAGTTTTAGCCGCAAACTCAATCATCTGCATCAAAAAATTGATGGGGTATAAAAACCACTTGTCGCCAAACGGGGCGGAAAACAGCTCATGCACCCAGCCACCAAAGCCTTTTATTTTGATGTTGTAGAACACGCAAACCAACAAAACGCCGCAAGACATACCCAGGGTGGCCGACAGATCAGCCGTTGGCACAACGCGGAAATATTCGATTTTGTGATCCAGGCCGGTGAATGCAAAGATGCTATGAAACAGGTCAACCGGCAAAAAGTCCATGGAATTCATCAGGAAGATCCAGACGAAAACCGTCAGCGCTAGCGGGCCGACTACCTTGCGAGACTCAGCGTTTTTGACAATGCCCTTGGCTTGGCTGTCAACCATTTCGAGCAGCATCTCGACCGCTGCCTGCATACGTCCAGGCACGCCAGCGTGAATAGTTTTAGCCACGCGCCACATCACGAACAGGCCAATCACACCGAGAGTGATAGACCAAAAAATCGTGTCGATGTTGATAACGCCAAAATCGATCAGCGATGTCTGCTTTTTATTTTGCAAATGCACCAAATGGTGACCAATGTAGTCACCAGCAGTCAAAACCTTGTCAGAAGATGCACTCATCTCAAATCTCTTTTATACAGCTTGCGCTTATTTTTTTCGACTATTGCTTCGATTTGCGCCGCGCTTTTGCATCAAGCCAAAGCACCAGCCAAACCACCTTCATTGTCACTATCAGCCCCACCAGCATGGCGGGCCAACTTAAATCTGGAACCAGCTTGGGCGCAGCAAACAACATTGCCAACACCAAACCAATCTTCACCATTTCCCACAAAAAAAATCCAGTCACCGCAGCAGCCGGATTGATCGATGACACCTTGCTCATCAAGCCTCGCGCAAACAACGCGCCGGGTATGACTACCGCCGCCGAACCATACAAAGCAGACCAACCCACGTTAGGTAGCCCGGTCAACAACCAGGCAGCTACCGCCACTACCAGCCCAGCACCCGCCTGCCCCGCCAACACCACCCAAAGCGAAAGCGTTGGGTTTTGCTCGCGAAGCGCTTGTGCCTCACTGCGACTCAGGGGCTTGACGACCTCGTCATCTCGTGCCTGATCCAAATCGTCATAACCAGCGGAATGGTTGATTTTGCGCATCCCAAATTACAAGCAGGTTACAACAGCTATTTTTTCCACAGCCTCTGATTATACGTAGAAACCCGTTTACCTCAAACAACGCCATATCCTGACAAGGTTCAGGTGCCTATTTAGGTCTGGCGACAACCGCAAAGCGCGGCCACAATCAGGCCTTTGAACTTCAGGTGCGCCCCATGTACGACTACGCAAAACTTCTTCATCTAATAGCAGGCATCGTCTGGATGGGCGGCATGACTTTCATGCTGTTTTCTCTGCGGCCAGCCGCCCTTGCCAGCCTGGACGCGCAGCCCAGAGCGATTTTGATGGGTCTGGTCTGGAAACGGTTTTACGCTTGGGTATTGGTAGCCATCGTGGTGCTGTTCACAACCGGTACACACCTGTACACGGCCACATTTCGCGCCACAAAACTGGCAACAGGCCAGGGTAGCGTGCCGTTAGGCTGGAACGTCATGTTGGTGCTCGGCGTCACCATGATGCTGATTTTTGGTCACATTTATTTTGCCGGCTTCAAGAAATATAGGCGCGGCGTTGCTGCTGGCGAATGGTCAGTGGCTGCCAAGGCCGCAGGGCTGATTCACACCATGACGCTAGTCAACTTCACGCTCGGGTGGCTGGCCATACTGGCAGTTCGGCTTGTTCGTTGATGGCAAAAATGGCCGAAAGCCTTGGTATTTTCTATGTAGGATGCTACTCTTTAAATAGCGATCTATTCATTTTTACAGTTGTTTCTGCTTTGCTGGCGCTGTCTGGGTGTGCCAGTGTGAAGGCGCAGCAGAACGCGGTTAAACCGCACCATACGCCGGACGGCTTTAAAAACAACTACGCCCCCAACGCGGCCTCTTCGTCATTGATGAAGCCTGCCATCACTTGGGTGGGGCATGCCACGATGTTGGTGCAAGCCAATGGCTTGAAGGCCAAGCGCAGCGTTGGCGTGCACTGGGGCACTTTCAACCTGACCGACGAGCCGTTGGACCAACCTCCCAAGGATCTGGCTGCGGCCTTGCTTGAGCAAGGTCTGGCCCCAGATGTGTTTACCGTGATGGCAATTGGCGAGACCCGCCTCCTGCCATCCCGAACAGCGCCATGAAAAACCCCATGCATAGCGACAAACCTAAAGCCAAAATTCAGCCCCCCCCGCACTGGACCGACCGCTGGCGCACAGCGGTACCCACGCGCTCCGCGTTGGCCGCCCATCCCTGGCTAAAACCGATTGCCCACCATGTGCTGGACCCAAAGCTGTGGCGAATGCACCATGAATCAGTAGCGCGCGGCGCAGCCATTGGTACTTTTTGGGCGTTTGTTTTGCCAGCGGGGCAAATCCTGGTGGCCGTCGCCAACAGTGTTTGGTGGCGAGGCAATATACCCGTGGCAGCCGTGATGACCTTGATCACCAACCCATTCACGATTGGGTTTTGGCTCTGGCTGGCCTACCAGGCCGGCAGTTTGGTGCTGGATGCACCACCGCCGTTGCCCCTCAAACAGCTCGGCCAAAGCGGCGGCATCGCGGATTATTTAAGCGCCATCGGTGCGCCTGCTATTTTAGGCATGGGCATGTTTGCGGTCGGCGGCTCGCTGGCGGCGTATGCTTTGGTCAAAATCGTCTGGCGTTTGCAGTTTTGGCTGAAACACAAAAACCGCGTCGCCCGTCAAAAGAAACCGCCTTGAAAGTCGCCTTGAAAACAGCCCTATTTAACGCCACCGCAAAACATGTCTGACAGCCTCCCCAGCACTATTTGCTACTTAAATGGCGACTACACACCGCTAAAAGACGCCAAAATTAGCGTTCTTGACCGGGGTTTTATCTTTGGTGACGGCGTTTATGAGGTCTT
>JAYVPR010000419.1:0-3777 GCA_043757245.1 Polaromonas sp.
GAAATGCAAAAGATCGGCGGCACTTGCGCGTTTGTCGATGCCGAACATGCGTTGGACATTCAATACGCCCAAAAACTGGGCGTCAACCTGCAAGAACTGCTGATCAGCCAGCCTGATACGGGTGAGCAGGCGCTGGAGATTGTCGATTCCCTTACCCGCTCCGGCGCGGTGGACTTGATCGTGATTGACTCGGTCGCGGCGCTGACGCCCAAGGCCGAACTCGAAGGCGAGATGGGCGACTCACTGCCCGGCCTGCAAGCCAGACTGATGAGCCAGGCCCTGCGCAAGCTGACGGCCACCATCAAAAAAGCCAATTGCATGGTTATTTTCATCAACCAGATCCGCATGAAGATTGGCGTGATGTTTGGTTCACCAGAGACGACGACTGGCGGCAATGCCCTGAAGTTTTACGCCTCGGTACGGCTGGACATTCGCCGCATCGGCTCGATTAAAAAGGGCGAAGAAATCATCGGCAACGAAACCCGCGTGAAGGTGGTGAAAAACAAGGTCGCCTCGCCTTTCAAAACGGCGGAGTTCGACATCTTGTACGGGGAGGGGATCAGCCGCCTGGGCGAGGTGCTTGATTTGGGCGTGGCAGCGCATATTGTTGAAAAAGCCGGTGCCTGGTATGCCTTCAACGGTGAAAAAATCGGCCAGGGCCGCGACAACTCGCGTGAGTTTTTGAAAGAAAACCCGGAGCTGGCCATCGAGATTGAAAACAAGGTGCGTGAGTCGCTGGGCATTCCGCTGGTGCAGGTGTCGCAGGAGGTGATGGATGTGATCGACAAGGCGGCGGATAAGCCTGCAAAAGCAGACAAGGCTGAAAAAGCGCCAAAAACGGCCGTTTAACTGTGTTCTTAGCTGTTTCAGGCCATTTTTAGGTGTCAAATCGTGCTCTAGCCCAATGGATTCGGGCGCAAGCAGCTATTAATAACATAGTGTTTGCCGGGGTGCTGATGTGATTGAAAAACCACCGCCATCATCCCGTTCACCCGGCTCTGGCAAATCCGGCTTTGCGTTGTCACTCAAAGGCCGCGCACTGCGGCTGCTCTCAGGCCGGGAGCAGTCCCGTGCTGAGCTACAGCGCAAACTCAGCGGCCACGAAGAAGAGCCCGGCCAGCTTGACGCGGTATTGGACGAGCTGGAGGCCAAAGACTTCATCAGCCCCACCCGGGTGATCGAATCCGTCATCAACCGCAGGCAAGCCAAGATGGGCGCGTCCCGCATCAAAGGCGAATTACAGCGCAAAGGCTTGGACGCTGGGATTGTGGCCGAGGCGATGGACGGCCTGAAAGCCACCGAGCTGGAGCGCGCACGCGAGGTCTGGCGCAAAAAGTTCAACAGCAAAACCGATGCAGGCACCAGCCCAGCAGACCGAGCCAAGCAAATGCGGTTTTTGGCAGCGCGAGGTTTTGGTTCAGATGCGATACGGCGGGTGGTGTCGGGGCGTGAGGAGGATTAGTGACGCTGGCGTTGAGTAAAAGCAGCGTCTTTAAGCGTTTTTACGCATATTTTAGGCATCTAACCCAATAGATTCGGGCGCAAACAGCTACAAAATTAATAGCAATTTGAATGTCTTACAAACCAAGCATCAACTTCAAATTCTGCACCGCCGCACCCGACGCGCCCTTGCCCAGGTTGTCGAGCCGGGCCACCAGCACGGCGTGGCGGTAGGTCTCGTTACCGAACACGCGCAGTTCCATTTTGTTGGTGCCGTTCAAGGCCAACGCATCCAGCTTGCCTGTTTCCGGCGCGGTTTCTACGGTTACCCATTCGCTGCCTGCATAGTGTTTGACCAACGCGTCGTGCAGCTGAGCGGCGGTCGGTTTGCCGGGCAGCAAATCAAGGTGCAGCGGCAGTTGCACCAGCATGCCTTGCTCAAAGTTGCCGACTGACGGGATAAACACTGGGCGGCGCGTCAATCCGGTGTATTTCATAATTTCAGCCAGGTGCTTGTGTGCCAGGCCCAGCCCGTACAACTCAAACAACGGCGCGGCGTTTGCTTGGTAGGCCTCAATCATTTGACGCCCACCGCCGGAGTAACCGCTAACTGCTGGCAAAGTCAAACCAAAGTCAGGGTTGACAAAACCAGCAGCAACCAGCGGGCGAATCAATGCAATCGCGCCCGTGGCGTAGCAGCCTGGGTTGCCCACGCGGTCAGCTGTAGCTACCAGGGCGCGCTGGCCTTGGGTCAGTTCAGGAAAGCCGTAGATCCAGCCGGGAACGGTGCGGTGTGCGGTGGATGCGTCGATTATTTTTGGCTTTTTGCCGGGCAAACTGTCGATCATGGCAACGGACGCGCGAGCGGCATCGTCGTGCAGGCACAAGATGACCATGTCGACCGTGGCCATCAGGGCGCGTTTGGCGGCGGCGTCTTTGCGCAGCTCAGGTGCAATACTGACCAGCTCAACCGCGGGCATGGCTTGGAGCCGTTCACGGATTTGCAGGCCGGTGGTGCCTGCTTCGCCATCAATGAATATTTTAGGCATCAGTATGTTCCGTCATTGTCTGAGTAAGAGCCGTCTAAAGTTGGTGCAATGCAACATGATACAGTTTAGGGCTGTTTGCAAATAGCAGAAACCCGCATTAGCGTTACCGCACTACAACAGTCGTTTGAAAGTTTTTCATGAAGATTCACGAGTACCAAGGTAAAGAAATTTTGCGCCAATTTGGTGTGCCTGTGCCGCGCGGCATTCCGGTGTTCACGGTGCAAGAGGCGGTCGAAGCTGCACAAAAGCTTGGCGGCCCGGTGTGGGTGGTCAAGGCGCAAATTCACGCGGGTGGGCGCGGCAAAGGTGGCGGCGTGAAGGTGGCCAAAACGATTGAAGACGTCAAACGCATTGCGGGTGAAATTTTGGGTATGCAGCTCAAAACCCATCAGACTGGGCCTGCAGGCCAAAAAGTACGTCGCCTCTATATTGAAGACGGTGCCGACATTCAAAAAGAATATTACGTCTCAGTCGTGACTGACCGAGCCACTCAAAAAGTAGCTTTCATTGTCTCGTCCGAAGGCGGGATGGACATTGAAGAAGTAGCGCACAGCCAGCCCGAAAAAATTATCAAGCTATTTGTAGACCCACTGGTCGGCCTGACGGACGCGCAGGGCAAAGAGTTGGCCGCTGGTATCGGCATGCCAGCTGATTCGGTCGGACAAACCGTTGATATTTTGCAAAAGCTCTACAAGTGCTACATGGACACCGATGCGTCGCTGGTTGAAATCAACCCGTTGAACCGCAACAGCAAAGGCGAAGTGATGGCATTAGATGCCAAATTTAACTTTGACCCGAACGCACTGTTCCGCCACGCAGACATCGTGGCCTATCGCGACCTGGACGAAGAAGACGCGGCGGAAGTCGAAGCCAGCAAGTTTGACCTGGCATATATCAGCCTAGACGGCAATATTGGCTGCCTGGTCAATGGCGCAGGCCTGGCCATGGCGACGATGGACACCATCAAGCTGTTTGGCGGCGAGCCTGCCAACTTCTTGGACGTGGGCGGCGGCGCAACGGCTGAGAAAGTCACAGAAGCCTTCAAGATCATGCTGAAAAACCCCGAGGTTAAAGGCATTTTGGTCAACATTTTCGGCGGCATCATGAAGTGCGACACCATTGCTGAAGGTGTGATCACGGCCTGCAAGGCCACGAACCTGTCCGTTCCGCTGGTGGTGCGCATGAAGGGCACCAACGAAGACCTGGGCAAAAAGATGCTCGCCGAATCAGGCCTGCCCATCATTGCTGCGGACACCATGGCCGATGCAGCGACGAAAATCGTAGCCGC
>JAYVPR010000420.1:0-3773 GCA_043757245.1 Polaromonas sp.
GGCATACGCAATATGCTGGCGCTGGTGGGTGATATCGTGCACCGCTGTTACAAACTCAATGCGCACATGGGGGAAGCTGCCCCCCTGCGCACGCACGGCATTCTCATGATTGATGAGGTGGGCATGCACCTGCATCCGAGCTGGCAACAGACTGTCTTGACCGATCTGATAACGGCTTTCCCAAAGCTGCAGTTCATCGTCACCACTCACAGCCCGCAAGTGCTCAGTACGGTCAAACGCGAAAATATCCGTGTCATAGGCCCAGATGCCAGCGGGAAAATCATTGCCGCACCGCCCTTGGCCATGACATACGGCGAGCCCAGTGGCGACGTGCTGCAAAGTGTAATAATGGTTGACCCGCAGCCTCCGGTTAGCGAAAAGGCCGACCTGCAGCGCCTAACCGAATGGGTTGATCAAGGCAATGACCAGAGCGCAGAAGCTACGCAACTGATGCAAAGCCTGATTGCCGCGCTGGGTGAGCAACACCCTCAATTGCAGCGACTGCAACGCAGCATTCAACGCCAGGAGGCGCTGAGGCGATGAGGGCCATCACAAAACAAGGCAGCGGCGGCTACCACCTCAATCAATCACAAGCCAATCCGCCAACCACGCCACAACTGGCCACCAGCCGCTGGAGCAGCTTTGGTCACAAAGCGACTGTCCAGCAATCTCTGCTGAGCGAGCAGTACCAACTATGCTGCTACAGCGAACTGCGGGCTGATCAAGAAGGCTTGGGCTACCACATCGAACACGTGGAAAACAAAAGTCAAAACCCGACACGCACCTTCGACTACCGCAATCTGGCTGCAAGCGCCCTCGACAGTGCCAATGATCTGTCCGCATTCAAAGCACAGGAGGCCGAGGTCTTTGGCGGCCATGCCACAGGCAAACAAGATGCGGTTGACATGCAGCGCTTCGTTTCCTGCCACCAAGCTGATTGCCGACGCTATTTCGCCTACCTGTCCGATGGCCGCGTTGTGCCTGCGAGCACACTGAATGCGCTGGATCAAGACCGGGCGCGGTACACCCTTGACCTGCTCAACCTCAATAGCCCTTACCTGATGACCCGCAGGCGGCAGTGGTGGGATGAGCTCGATCAGCTTTTTCAAGAGCACCAAACTAAAGGCTGGAATTTGCCCGATCTGGCCAGTATTGATTTGCTGCCGAGCAACCAGGGCCTCAGCCGTTTCTTCAGCCTAACTCGCCAGTTCTTCGGCCCGATAGCCGAACGCACCTTGCAGCAGCACGCCCCGGGACTCGTATGACAACCATCAAAACCCAAAAAAACAAGTGCGGATGGGACGTGACCAGCTTGCCACGAGCGATAGACGGCAAGCTGCCACCGTCGCGCCACATCGAAGTCAAAGGCAGCAGCACAGTGACCGTCACGCGCAACGAAATCCTCTACGGCCTGAACCAGCAGGACAAATTCATCCTGGCCATCGTCCTGGTAGACGGCGACCAGCACGAGGGGCCGTTTTACGTGCGCAAGCCCTTCACGCAGGAGCCGGACTGGGCGGTGACGAGCATCAACTTGGATTTGGGCGAGTTGCTGGCGCGGGCGAATTTAACAAAGGCCAGGCCATGACACATCGTCGGCAACACAAAGAGAAACGCCTCCACGAGGGAGGCGTCAGACCAGAGATGCGATCTCTGGCGGGGTTAACGATACAGATTCTACACGGTGCTGAACAAAAGGCCGAGACGGTTAAATCTAGGGATAACCCTAGGCATATCAACACCAAGCGGGCCCAATGAACCGCGTGATGGTTTACGTAGATGGGTTCAACCTTTACTTCGGTATGCGCAGTAAAAGTTGGCGCAAGTACTACTGGCTCGACCTGATTGCCCTGGCTACATCGTTACTCAAGCCCGGTCAAAACTTGCAGGGCGTGCATTACTTCACTTCGCGCATTCGCTCCAATGGCCGCAATGTCGGGGACATGCAGCGCCAGACCACGTATCTCGAAGCCCTGGGCACGTTGCCAACGCTGAAAATACATTTTGGCCATTACTTGGAAAAACCACGGAAGTGTCGAAGCTGTGGCGCGCAGTGGATGGATTACGAAGAAAAAATGACCGACGTCAACATCGCCGTGCAGCTGCTGGCGGATGCATTTGATGACCAGTTCGATACGGTGCTGCTGATTTCTGGTGATAGCGACCTGACCCAATACTGTTAGTTTAAAGATTTTTTAATTTGGGGAATCCACTTTTTTTTTCGGCAGCTCAAGCTGCGGCAATAGTTCTGGACGAAATATCTGAGAGCGATTTATCTGCTGGCTTCGATCATGACTCGCGTATGGCGAGTTTCGCCTTTGCACCATGCGCGGGTTCGTTCTGCCACGACTACTAACGCACCTCAAAGACGCAGCTTTTGCTAACACTTGCTCAAACCAGCGCTTGCGCAGTCGTGGCCGCTGTGGGAGGAAAAGCTCCTGATTGGACTTGTTCTCGCTTGAGGTGCTGCACAGTCGCAACAAAGGACAAACGCTTGGGCTCCACGTCATGGCTGCTTCCTGCTGAATGCATCAGCCAACGCACCGCATAATGAGCTAACACCCAGCCATAGAACTCTTGGCGCACCAGATCAGGCGTTTTACTGCGCAGCACCCGCCGCCTCTGATGCAGATGCGTCTTGAGCTCGTCAAAGACACTTTGAACCTCCCAGCGCTCGTGATAAACCGCAGCCAACTCCAATGCGGGCGCTTGGGCCGGATCAAGCAGCGACGTTAACAGTCGATACCGCGTGTGCTCGCCATGAGTTGCTGGCAAGGTGTACTCAATGACCCGCACACTGACGGCGACGGCGCTGCTGTCCTTGCGGGCGAGCTCTTTGCCAGGTTTGATCTGGCTAATAAACGAGCCATCTGGCAGAGCTTTGATCACGGGTAACTGCCGGTTGGCTGCGCAGCGCCAGAGCAGCTGCGCGCCCGCCCTGCTTGCAGCACACCAGTGCTCGTAGCCGTAAAGCCCCGGTCGGCCACGCAAAGCATGGAGGCATCCAGGCGCTCTAGCAAGGGTTTGGCAATCTTCCATTCAGCATCCCGGTAAGCACCGATGTTGGCACCCACAATGGCGTGTGTGGCGCATTCGACCAAGATAGCGCATTGCGCTTGTGGGTAGCCAGCTACTCCGGTACGACTACCGGGATAGCCAAATGCGGCAACGTTGGCGGGCTCATCGGGCACTTCAAAGTTACTGCCATCCATCGCCATCAAGCGCAGTCCCCGATAAAAAGCACTGGGGCAGCTTGCTGCTTGTGCCAAAGGCTGACAGGCGCGCTCTTGCAGATCCTTGAAGATTGGCCAAGAAAGCCGCGTGCGGGCGCTGCTGATGGACGATGCTTTGATACGGGCGGGGACTGCTTGGATGCCACTTTGCCAAGCCAGGCCTTGGGCGACTGCATCAAACACATCACCGTAAGCTGCCTCGGGGTACAGGCTCAGTGCCATGCAGTAGTACACGCCTGCCGTAGCAGGCAAGCTACGCTGGCGTTGGCTATTGCAGCCGTGCTTGTCCAATAACTCACCAACCATCGGTGAGGGGTACACGCGGGCTAGCAAGCTGGTGCTTAAAAAGTTAGTTAATCGGGCACCGCTGCCCAAAAGTCGCTTTGGTTCTTGCCATACAACTCTCCTTTGTCGGGGTGAGTGCAGTATGGCAGAAATTTCACTAAGGAAACGCAGATTTATTCACTGAATTTGACAACACCGCCAGGGTATCAAACGTTAAGGGGTGGTAGCCAATATCTGAACCCAAAGATGAACACC
>JAYVPR010000421.1:0-3761 GCA_043757245.1 Polaromonas sp.
TCCCGAGCCTGCTGACGCGGCACGGTCAGCAGCGGTAATGGTTTAGGTCGCCTTTTCTTTGCACGAGGCTCAACACGCCCCGGCCTTTTGGGCAATACAGTTTTTATTAGACCACCACAACCCTTTGCTGTGGCTGGTTGCTGTCTTTGAACAACTTCAGCTTAGCAGCGGCGATGTGGTCGACCCGCCTAGTTTGATTCGTCAGGTTTGGCTTAAGGTAGTGCCATGAATTGCAGAGCTTATTTATTTTCAGACTTCTGGAATAAACCGGCATGGCGATCCGTCTACGTCGGTAACAGCAGCATTTTGCTTCTGTGCCCAAGTTCAAACCTTCACCTACCCAGGAGTCTTTCATGTTCAAAACTGTATCCCTCAGCGCTTGCGCTGCCACCATGTTGTTTGCTGCCAGCGGTGTGATGGCCGCACCTGCGGACGACGCAAAAACCCACTTCCAGGCTATTGGTTCTGGCGACCTCGGCATTTTGATGCGTGGCTATGCCGATACGGCTCAGTTCAATTGGGTAGGTGGTCCGCTGGATGGGACCTATACGTCTGCTGATGCTATCCGCGGCGTTTGGGAGAAGTTCACAAAATCGCAGGGTCCCCTGAAGGTCAGTGTGGACAGGCTTGAAGAATCCGTCAACCCAAAGGGCTCTACTATTTCGGCCAATGTGCAGTTTGAAGGCAAGGCGCCGATCAAGGTGCGTTATGTACTGACCTTTCGCGAAGGCAAGATTGTCAGCGAAACCTGGCAGATCGACCCCAAGTTGTCCGTTGCGGCCTATTAAAAACTAACCCGTCCTACTTCAATTCTGGAGACTGTTATGAAGATTTCGCTATTCCTGGCAACACTTGCCGTCAGCGCTGCCTCCTTGGTTATCAGTGTTTCTGCCGCAGCGGCCGATACACCGGCAAAAATTTCAGCCGGTGCACTGGTCGCAGTCAATGGCATGACGCTCTATACCTTTGACGCTGACAAAGCTGGCAGTGGCAAAAGCGTTTGCAACGGACCCTGTGCCGGTCTGTGGCCACCTTTGCTCGCGGCTGCCGATCAGGCATCCGGGGAGTACAGTGTGGTGACGCGGGACGACGGCGCCCGGCAGCTGGCTTACAAGGGTAAGCCCCTGTATTTTTACAAGGCTGACCAGAAAGCGGGTGACCGCACAGGTGACAACTTCAAGGACGTCTGGCGCATCATCAAGGAATGATGGCTGGCGCTCAGTCAGAAAAATGCAACCAGACCGCAGCGTGCAAAACGACAGCTACTCCGATAATGACGACGATCATCTGCTGGCCTGGGTGCCGCGCCTGCGCCGTTACGCGCGGGCGCTGGTGGGCAGCCGCGAGGATGCCGATGACTTGGTGCAGGACACACTGGAGCGCGCTCTGGCCAAATCGGCACTCTGGGGTGGGGTTTCAGACATGCGTGCCTGGTTGTTTGGCATGATGCACAACCTGCATGTAGACGGTGTCCGGCGGCCCAAACTTTACACGGTAGTGCTGGACGACGATACCCCAGAAGTGCCCGTGGCACCCACCCAGGGTGAGCATCTTGTCGTACTGGATTTGCAGGCGGCGCTGGAAAAGCTGCCCGTGGAGCAAAGAGAAATTATTTTGTTGATCGCACTAGAAGACATGAGTTACGCCGAGGTGGCCGCAGCGCTGGGTATTCCCATTGGCTCGGTCATGTCTCGTCTGTCACGTGGTCGCGAACGTTTGCGTGCGCTCATGGAAGGCCAGCCCGATCCCGTTCGTCTTAAAGTTGTTAAATGAAATAGACCGTCATGGACTCTGTAATGCCTCCCCAAACCCCGGTCACCGAAGCTGAATTGCAAGCTTACGTCGACCGGCAACTCCCGCCGGAACGCCAGCGCGATATTGAAGCCTATCTGGCCCGGCGTCCTGAAGAGGCGCAACGCGTCGAGAGCTATCTGGCGCAAAAGCGTGAACTACGCGCACTTTTTAATCCCGTGCTGGAAGAGCCCTTGCCGCAGCGGCTCAGGCAGGCTGCAAGGCCACGCACGCCCTGGTACCTGCAGCGTATGGTTGCCGGCCTGGCGATAGCTGTAGTCAGTGGCGCCGTCGGCTGGGGCCTGCGCGGCGGGGTCGGTGCCGAATCGGGTGGCGGCATGGTGGCGCAGCGCACGCCCAGCGCTATCACTGTTGCATCTGCTACCGGGTTTGCGCAGCGCGCTGCAATTGCCCATGCGGTCTATAGCCCTGACGTACGGCGGGCCGTTGAAGTCGGTGCCGACCATGAAGACCAATTGGTGGCCTGGCTGTCCAAGCGCATGGGTGCAACCATGAAGCCGCCGCACCTGCAGACATTGGGCTACACCCTCGACGGTGGCCGGTTGTTGCCAGGTGACAAAGGGCCTGTGGCGCAGTTCATGTACCACGACAATGCAGGCGCCAAGCTGACGCTTTATGTCTCCAACGAGATCAATGGCGTGGGTGCTGCGGCACCGGGCCAGAAGAATCAGGAAACCGCTTTCCGCTTTGCCACGGAAGGCAAAGTGAACGTTTTCTACTGGGTTAACGGTCCCTTCGGCTATGCCATTTCTGCCGACGCCGACAAGGCTGAGCTGGCGCGTGTGTCGGGTGAGGTGTATCGGCAGCTCGACACGCCGCGCTGACCGGGCGACTGCTTCGACCGCGCCGACTGTCTCAACCCAGCCTATCCGATGCAGTGGTCGAGGTCCCCCATAAACTAAACCAGACATCCCTTCGCGCGGTCGGCGGCGCACCGGCATCCAACTCGCTGACATCAGAGCTTTAGCTTGACCGCTTCCCCCCCCATTTGTTAACCCCTTGAAAGACCCCATGACCGAATTTCTTAACGACGCACGCCGCGACTTCCTGAAAGCTACAGCGGCGCTACCCGCCATGGTGGTCGCGCCCTGGGCGCTGGCACAGGCCACGGCGCCAGGGGCTGCTCCAGTGACCGGTATGTCTGTTGGCCCCGACATCGCTACCGTGGACCGGGTGTTCATCACCAACGAGGACTCCAACACGATCAGCGTGATCAATCCGGCCAGCAATACGGTGGACACCACCATCAACCTGACCAGCTTTGACGAAGACGCGCGCCCACCTTTCCGCTTTGTCACGGGCGGCGTCATGCCAACGCATGCTGCCATGGTCCACAAGCCGCTGTACCACGGCTGCATAGCCGCGCACGGCGCAGTGCCCAACCCTGACGGCACGCTACTGGCTACCTCTGGCCGTGGCAGCAGCAATATTTACCCGATTGATGCAGTGAACCGGCGCGTGGTGGGCAATGTTGCCAACCCGCAGGCTGGCGCCACGACCAATCCGGAGCGGTTGTCCAGCGGCATTCTGCTGGGCCGTGAGCCGCATGAGCCGACCTTCACCCGCAACGGAAAGGAGCTGTGGGTCACACTGCGCGGCGAAGACCGCATTGCGATTTTGGACGTGAGTCAGGCCATGCGCCAGCTCACAGGGTCGGGTTCGGTACCGTCCCAGGCTGTACGGGCTTATGTACCGACCTTGAATGGGCCGGCGCAGGTGTGGTTTTCCAAGGACGGTATGCTGGCTTTTGTGATCAGCCAGAAGGCAGCGCAACTCGAAATACTGCAGGTCAACCCAGATGCCAATGGCCATTCCCGGCCCAAACGTCTGCGCCTTGGGAACAGCATTGGAGTCAGACCCTCATGGCACTACCTTAAGCCAAACCTGACGAATCAAACTAGGCGGGTCGACCACATCGCCGCTGCTAAGCTGAAGTTGTTCAAAGACAG
>JAYVPR010000422.1:0-14155 GCA_043757245.1 Polaromonas sp.
TAAGGACTTTTGAGCCTGCTGCGATCTGAACACCATAGTTATTGGAACCGCCTGCCGATGAGCCCTCACCCCTGATGTTGATATGGCCAGCGCCACTGAGCAATTGCGCGTTGTCGAGCAGAACACCTGGCGTAGTCGCTGCTACACCAATAGCCGCTACAGTAGCGGGCGTTGTGCCACCACCCAGAGTGATGTTGCCACCGTTGCTGTTGATGACCGTTCCGCTGCCCAGCGAAATCGCGCCACCGTTCGTAGCATCACTATCAGAATTGAGCGTGACAGCGTTGGCATTCGTCGCCGTGACATCCGCGCTGCTGTTGAAAACAATGTTGCGCCTGGCGCGAATATCCAGAGCTGATGCAGCTGCAGTGCCGGTCAAGTTGATCGCGTTGGAGATCGTGACATCGTCATTAGCGCCACCCGTAGCGTAGATGTTGACGTTGCCAGCAGAGTTGATGGTGCCGCTGGTCGCAATGTTGCCGGTATTCGTGATGGTCACCGCACCGATCGCCGTCTGGTTGATGCCCGCTATGGTCAACGGTGCTGCCGTGTTGATCAGCGTGATGCCACCGCTTGCGCCGGTGCCGTTGTTGGTGGCGTTGAACGAGCCCACTGCATTTGCACCGTCCAGCGTCGTACCGTTGAGTGACTGGGTCGTGAGCAGGCCGGCGGAGGTGATCTTGTTGCCCACTACACCACCTTCCGTGATCAGGTCGGTCGAAGTCAGAGTGACCGCAGAACCCGTACTTGCACCCAGCAGATTGGTTGCGCTGTTCTCGCTCACATTGACCGCACCCAGGCTGTTGAAGGTCAGCGTACCGAAGTTCACCACGTCATTAAGCTGGTTACCTATGTCGATGGTCTTGCCTGCCGTGGTTGTTGTAAAGCTGGCGTTGCCCGTGACACTGATGTTTGCATTGGCCGCATTGGTGATGGCGCCGGTGGACGTCAGACCCAGATCACCATTCACCGTTGAGGTTTGCAGTGTCAGCGGATCGGTCGCCGTATTCGCCACATAAGCGTTAAGGGTTGCCAGTTTCAGGTTGCTCACCTGGGTGTTGATGGCTGTTCCTAAGACACCAAAGTTCTTGCTACCCTTGATCTCCAGGCTGGTTGCAACCAGGCTGCTGGTGGCATTGGTCAAGTCACCACCGGCGGTCAGTGTGATGGTCTGGCCAGGCACCGCATTCACATTGATCACACCAAGACCGGTTGCACCCGTGGTCGTCACACTGAAGCCATTGGCCGTGCTGTTATTGCCGACCAGCTTGGTTGCGGTAACGACGATGTCGCCACCCGAGCCGACGCCGTTGACGGCATTGAGCGTTACGGTATTGCCGACGATGTTGGCAGCATTGCCCGGCAGCGCGTCAGAGATGGCACCGGTAGGCACCAAGCCAGTAGCAGGGCCGGTGTAGGCTGCGTTGATGGTCACATGGCCCACAGTGGCCGTTCCACCTGCGCTATCAGCATTGATGGTTGCCACCGAAATGTTGCCCGGTGCACTGACGTTGATGTCGCCGTCTTGCGACAACAGGCTGGAGGTAGCCGCCATGGCCACGGTACCAGCCACGTTGCCGTTGAGCGGTATCCCGGCGTTGTAGTCGTAGCCCGCAGCCACAGTCACCACACCAATGCCAGCCGCAGAAACGGTAGCACCAGCGTTCAGGTTAACCGTATTGCCAGCGAACAAGTTGATGGCGCCGCTGCCGCCTGTGGCGGTGACGTTGGCGTTGAGGGTCAGGTTATCGGTCGGTGCCGCGCCTTCAGCGGCCAGCGTGATGTCGCCGCCGGTGTTGTCGCTCACCGCCGCATTTATCGTCAGCGGGCTGGCTGCGCGCACAAGAATATTCTTGGCACCCGAACCCGTGCCTCCGGTGATGGTCACGCCGGAGATGTTCTGCAAACCACCAAGGACATCGCGGGTGCTAAGCGCGGCAACGGTCAGGCCACCCGCTGTCGTTTCGCGGATATTAATATTGCCGGTGGTCGAAGTTGCCGCAACCTTGGCCACACCCAGCGTGACCGGGTTGGCAATGTTACCTATGTCGCCGCTAATGGACCTGAGCACCACACCATCGAAGCCGGTGAAGGTTTGCCCTGCAAGTGCACCGCCAGAACTGATGCCGCCAGTGGTAGCACCGATGTAGGCGGTAAGACTGCTGCTACCGGTGATAGGGCCATTCAGGGCCACGCCGGTGCCTTCAATAGCAAGGCGCGCACCGCCCAAATCAGCTTGAATGCCGTCGCCGTTGGTATCAACATTAACACTTGTCACGGTGACATTGCCGGTGGAGGTTGCTCCATTGCCGAGAGCCATGATCGCCGGACCGGTTAAATCGGAAGCTGCGTTATTGGTCGCAGTGACGTTACGGAGAATACCAGCAGTGCCCTTGATCAGGATACTGCCGGGTGCGTTGATGGCGGCCGTGCCTTCCATCGTCACCGAGCCCACACCGGCAAAGGCTTTGAAGCTGTCTGACTGGGAGAGAGCGCTGGCCCCCACTGTGACGCTGGTGCCCGTTTGCATCTCCAGCGCGTAGGTATTCTTGATTTCCATGCTGCCGGCCACCGAGATACTTGCAGCAGGGATGGAACCCAAAGCTTTTTGCAGAATGACCTGATCTGCACCCGTGATTGTCAAGTTGCCGGTGCCGAAACCTGCGCTGCTTACGGTCAGTGCGGCACCAGGTGTGAAGACCACGTCACTAGAGTTACCCGGCGTAAGCGTCACATTGCCTGCAGCTGTTGTGGCACCCGCGAAGACGATGTTCGAAAACGGAGCGACGAAGGTTGCTGTTCTACTGGTTGCCACATTCAATGTGCCGTTATTGACGTAACTACCCGTCACGTTAAGCGTACCCAAGAAGTTAGACGTTTGAGCGCCGTCCAGTGTTACCAATGAACTAGCCGCAATGACGTTGCCACCCTTGTCTTTAGCTCCCACTACAGTGTCCCGATAACCCAAAGTGTTGCTGTCAACCACGGTCGAGGTCAAGTTGGCACCACCCAGGTTGGTTCCGTCCTGGAACGTGATGTTGCTGCCGCTGTGTTGCTGCGTGATGGTGACCGAACCACCGGCTGTTGAGAGGGCATTGTTGTACACAGTGTTGTAAGTCGTGGTGCCGCCTGTTACGCCATCCAGATCCTTGAACGTCAAGTTGTGAGCACCTAATGCTGAATTTGCACCTGAGTCTTGCAGCAATGTGAATGTGCCACCACCGGTGATGGTGACATCGGCATTGGTCACATCGGTCAGCACAGATTCGCCAGAACCCGACTTAAACAGCAGGTTAGCCGCCGTGATGCGGTGACCTGACAGCAGTGTGCCAGCCGTGTTGAGAATGTCAGTGCCGCCTTGCAGGTTCAAAGAACCAGTGCCCACGTTGATGGCTGCGTTAGGCAGTGTCAGCGCGGTACCAGCGATAAAGCCGTAATTGTTGTTGGGAGTGATAGACACGCCCACACCATACACACCCAACGCGCTGCTGTTGCGTATCCAGGCCGAGCTGGCACCTGCACCATTCAAGGCAATCACCGGCACCAACAGCGCTAACGAGGTGTTGTCGATGGCGATTTCATTGACACCAGCACCAGTGGTGGTGGTGGTTACCGACAGGCTGGACACTGCGGTTTCAATTGCGTTGGTTGGGCCTGCGTAAATGTTGCCTAGCGATACGTTACCAATCTTGCTAGCTGCAGTTGCGTTCAACGTTGTTGCTGTCACGTTGTTCGCGGTGCCATTGTTGTCCGTGATGGTGCCGCCAGTTGCCGTCAAGTTAACGGTTCCGGTGTTGGTAGCCTGACCCAACTGAATGTTGGTGCCAGCCACAACAGCAATGGTTCCGGCACCTGCCGAGTAGACCGTGCCGTTAGCCATCACTACGTCGCCGGTAGTTGCAGTAACGGTGATGGTGCCCGCGCCAGTTGTTGTAAGGTCGCCGTTAACATCGTGCGTGACACCGGTCCCGCCAGTAACCACAATGTTTCCGGTACCTGTACTGATCTGCTGGTTATCGGTCACTGTCGTCGAGGCTACAACGCGCACATTGCCTGTGCCGTGCGCAGTGATGCCGGTACCAGCCGTATCGACTGTGATAGAGCCGGCAGCTGTTTCGACGTCAATGCCACCATTAGCAGCACTGTTGGTAATAGAAGCACCTGCTGCACCACCAATGGTCATGCCGCCCGTGGGCTGGAGCAACACAATGTCGCCAGCCGTAGAGTTGGTCGCTGTCAAGCCAACGCTGGTTGCTGGCTGAACGCGGATGGGGTTACCCGTTGCGCCGATGCCGCTGTGAGCAGCCAGAGTAATCGTGTCTGAAGTTAGCGTTGCACCAAGAACTCCCGCAGTCGAGTCAACAATATTGCCTGCAGCACCTGTGGCATTGAGCGTCAGGTTGGTAGCACCGGTTACCGTGACGTCATTGGTCAACGTAATGGTGCCGAAGTTAGCACCGGCATCACCCGTAGTTGCCCCGCCGATGGTCACGCCCGTAGCCTTCGCGGTGCCGTCAGCACTGAACGTGTTGATTTCTGCACCCGTCAAACTAAGTTTGCCTACAGTTGTGCCGCCAACATCAGTGTTGGTTCCTGTTGTGTAAGCCTTCAAGGTGGCTACGCCTGCGGTGCCAAGCTTGTTGGCACCAGCTACAGTGGCCAACACCATGTCGTCAGCTGTGAGGTTTATGTTGGCACCAGCAGCGGATGCAGAGGTGGTGTCGATAGCTTGATTGACAGTCAACGCCGCAGCAGCTGCCTTGACTGTTACGCCTACAACACCGCCCTTGGTAGTGATGCCATTCACGGCGTCGGCAATACCGATGACAAGCGCAGCGTTGTTGGTAAATCCAAACGTGCTGGCAGCGCCCGAAGCAGCGCCGGCCAAAGTGCCGACCACATTGTTGCCGTTGAGCGTTACAGCTCCGCCACTTTGAACCGCCAGACTTGTTTCTGTAATGGTCCCAACACCGGTTTCACTGATGGTTCCGCCAGATCGCAGGCTGAGCAGTGCAGTACCAGCCGGGGCCACTGCCTGTGTAACTACCAGGTTGCCGCTATTGGCATTACCTACGCGCAAAGTTCCGGCGGTAACTGTATCAAGCTCAGCACTCGTAAGACCGAGCGTACCAGCGGCGTCCGCACCGCCGACATCAATCAACTGACCATTGGTCTTTTGCACCAGGGTAGCGACAGCTGCCCCAGCGTTGACCGTACTGAGTAGCTGAAGGTCCATTTGGTCGGATGTCAGAGTGACGCCGCTGGTGCCGGTGATGGCAGCTTTGTTGGTCAGCAGATTGTTGAGCGTGTTGGTTGCCAGGTTGACGGTGCTGGTGCCTGCGTTGACGTTGTTGGCTACCGTCAGATTGCCATTGACGGTGCTGATGTTCACAGCACTGTTGTTGGTGGTTACGCCCACCGTGGTCACCGTACCGACGGTCAATGCATTGGCATCAACATAGGTCAAGGTGCCCGTGCTTGCAGTGGTCAAGTTGGCCGCCAGCGTAGCCACGTCGTTGGCAACATTGATCAGGTTGTAACTGCCAGCACCCAGCAGTTCGAGGCCGTTGGCCTTGACCGCCTGGCTTTGCGTGACGGCATTGCCTGCAGTCAGCGAGATATTGCCGGTAGATGTCAAGCCGACGGTGTTCACCGTACCGATGTCAAAGCCATTGATATCGGTGTACTTGATGAAGTTGGTGGTGTTTCCCGCCAGCGTGGTGACATCGTTGGCCACGGTGGAGAGGTCATAGCTGCCCGCGCCCAGCAGTCGCAGGCCGCCTGCCGTCACTGCCTGCGTTTGCGTGACTGCGCCGCCAGCCGTCAGGCTAAGCGTGTTGGCCGCCACTGCCGCCGTGCCGACGGTCAGGCCGTTGGTTAAGGTGGAACCCGTGCCGTCGTTGGTAGTCAGCGAACCGATGACGAAGCCATTGGTGTCGGTGTAGCTCATGGCCGCCGTAGCGCCGGTGAGGCTGCCCGCCAGCGTGGCAACATCATTGGCAGTTGAAGTCAGCGTAACTGTAGGCGAACTGCCCCCCAGCACACGCAAACCATTGGCGATGATGGCATCGCTATTACCGAACTGCACAATGGAGCCACCATTCACAGCGTTCAAGGTGACGTTGCCCGTGGTTTGCACCACGTTCGTGCCGCCCAGGCCGAGTGTTGTTCCAAACGTAATACCCTGGCCACCCAGATCACGGAGCAGAATATCTCCCGTAGTCGTGGCGCCACCAATCGTGTTGGCGCCGAACACCAGGTCCACGCCGGAGTTGCCAGCACCTGCACCGCCTGTGCCCGTGATGGTGATGGCTCCCGATCCTGCGCCCGTCGTAGAAACAGTTCCACCACTAACCAGATGCACACCGAAGTTATTGACACCAGTCCCCGCACCCGTACCCGTGATGGCAATCGTGCCGGTTGTGGCGGTAACCGTTGAAGCGCCACCAATCCGCACGCCCATATTGCTGTCGATGGCCTGGGCATTGGTAGCCGCAGTTGTACCGGTTATGTCAATAACACCCGTGGTTGCCTGGATAGTCGAGCCATCCAGATACACACCAGCACCAGAGATAACGGCGGCTGCCTTGCCACGCAAAGTAATGTTGCCACCTGCGCTCTGAAGCTGTGCACCATTGAGATCAATACCCCTTAAAGTGAGTGTAGATCCGGTTGCTCCTGCCGTAGCAGCAGCGGCAGCAGCAGCTCCGCCGCCCAGCGTGATGTTGCCACCACTGCTGGTGATGACCGTACCGCTGCCCAAAGAAATCGCGCCGCCAGCGCTGGTTGCCTGATCGCGGTCCGAATTAAGCGTAACTGCGTTGGCATTCGTCGCTGTGACGTCCGCGCTGCTGTTGAAAATGATATCGCGATTGGCGCGAATGTCCAGCGCTGACGCAGTTGCAGCGCCGGTCAAGTTGATCGCGTTGGAGATCGTGACATCGTTAGTAGTGCCACCCGTGGCGTAGATATTGACGTTGCCAGCGGAGTTGATGGTGCCGCTGGTCGCAATGTTGCCGGTATTCGTGATGGTCACCGCGCCGGTGCCAGTCTGGCTGATGCCCGCGATGGTCAGCGTTGCTGCCGTGTTGACCAGCGTGATCGCGCCGCTGGTGCTGTTGGTAGCGTTGAAGCTGCTCACCGCATTAGCTTGATCCAACACCGTGCCGCCCACTGAGGTGGTGGTTAGCAGCCCGGCGCTGGTGATAGTGCCACCCACGGCTTCGCTGATGTCCGCAGTCGATGCCAGTGTGACAGGGTTACCCGTGCTTGCACCCGCCAAGACCATGGCGCTATCTTCAGAAATATTGACCGCACCTGCGCTGTTGAATTTGAGTGTGCCTGCGTTGAAGACATCGCTGGTAGCGTTGCCGATATTGATCGACGTGCCGCTGAGTGTCGCGAGACCGGTGACGGTGATCGATGACGAAGCCGCGTTGTCCAGTGCGCCCGCCGATGCCAGAGTCAACACGTTGGCGGTGTTGGTGCCTGCAATGGTGGTTGAACTGTTCTCTTGAATGTTGACCGTGCCAGTGGTGTTGAAGTTAAGCGTGCCGAAATCGGCGAGTTGACCTGCACCACCGAGGGTGATGCTGCCAGCCGTGCCTGCGGCAAAGGTGGCAAGGCCGCCGATTGCCAGGGCTTTGCTGTTGGTGATGTTGCCATTACCCGTGGTCAGCGTCAGGGCACCGGTGGTGGTCATGCCGTCGGTGAGGGTAGTACCCACGCCGTCAAAAGAGGTCACTGATCCAACATTGATGCCGGTAGCATCTTTGTAGCTCACGCTACCCAACACGTTGCCAGCAATGTCAGTAACGTCATTGGACGCGTTATTCAGGGTAACCACTGTGCCTGCCGCGTCGCCCAACACACGCAGGCCAGTCGCCAGAATGCGGCCTGTGCCCGCCTGCTGGATATTGCCGCCGTTGCTGCGCAGCGTCACATTCTTGCCTGCTGCACCCGCCTGCACTGTTGCGTTGCCCAGGTAAATGCCCTGGTTGCCGGTTGAGCGAATCAAAATGTCGCCAGTGCCCGCGCCGCCAATGGTGCTGGAGATGCTACTCACGCCAGCATTGGTGCTTGAGCCTGTGCCGTTACCCGTGCCGGTGATATTGATCGCGCCGCTCGTGCTTGTCACCGTGCTCGAATTAATTTCCACACCATAAACTTGGGCACCGATACCGTTCGACGTGCCAGCTAATGTCAACGCGCCCGAATTGGTCGACACTAATGCCCCGCCAATTACATCTACACCACTGGAGGCCGTGGTGTCTGCACCAGAAGTACCTGTAATGCTCACATTACCCGTACCGGTTGATTTGACGGTTCCACCCCAAACAATGACACCGACCGAGGGACCATTGGCACCATTGCCGTTACCCGAAGTACCGTTGATGGTGATACCACCATCAACGCTTGACACGGTAGATCCGCTACCGCTAATTTCCACGCCAAATGGCCGGCTGCCGGTACTGATACCCTGACCCGTCATCGATATCGCTGCGGTACCCGTAGCTACGACGCTGCCGCCGCCGTTTACAAGAACGCCGTGTTGATAAATTGCCGTACCCCCCAACACCTGTCCATCCAGCGTGATGGTGCCCGCACTTGTGGTTACTGAGCTGCTACCGGTGGAAAGCCCTACGCCACTGGAGCTAGTGGCGGCATCGCCCTGGCCGCGAATCGTGATATTGCCACCTTGTGCATTGATGGTGGAATTTATCCTCACGCCATCAGTCATGCCTGCATTGGCAGCAAGGCCGATGGCACGGCCTGTACCGCCAGTCAGCGTGATGTCACCGCCATTGCTGATGATGCTGTTGGCGATCAACTGCCCGCCACCGCCGATGCTGTCAGAGTCTGAAGTCAGTGTTGTCGTGAGTTTGCCCGTGGTTGAGCTGATGGGCGCGTTGACCGTGATGTTGCGATTGGCGTTAAGAGCCAGCACGCTGTCTGTACCGGCTGTCTTGGCGATGGCTGCATTGACAAACAAATCCTGGCCAGCATTGCCCGTCAGGGTGCCCACACCGGTGATGGCGCTTGCAGAGGTAAAGTTTAAGTTGCCGGTGGCGCTGGTGGTGGTCAAGGTGACATTGCCGGCACCAACATTGACACCCGTCGTGGTGCCAACTGTACCAACGGCCAGGGTATCTGCATCAACATAATTGACCGCGCCGGTGACATTGGTAGCGATAGTCGCTGCGTTGTTCAGTACCGAGTCCAGGTTGTAGCTGCCCGCGCCCAACAGTTGCAGGCCACCGGTGGTAATCGCGCCCGCTGCGCCTGTGGTTTGCGTTACCGCGCCACCGGCGTTCAGGGTCAGCCTGTTGCCTACGGCAGAAGTGCCGATGGTGATGCCGTTGGTGGTGGTCGATGCCGTGCCGTCGTTGGTCGTCAGCGTGCCGACGTTGAAGCCGGCACTGTCTGTGTAGCTCAAAGTCGAGGTGGCGCTGGTTGCCAGATTGGCGGCCAGGGTGGTGACGTGGTTGGCGGTATTGTTCACTGCCACGGTCGTTGTTGCGGTGTTACCCAGCACCCGCAGGCCGCTGGATATAACAGGGCCGGTTAGCGTGACAGCCCCACCGCCGACGGCGTTGAGCGTGACGTCGCTACCCACAGCGGCGTTGTTCAAAATACTGGCATCTATGTTCATGCCAGTTCCACCCAGGCTGCGCAGCAGGATGTCGCCGCTCATGGTGGCACTACCTATGGTATTGCCACCCACGCTGGTAAGTATTCCCACGCCGGTGCCATTTCCGGTACCCGTCATCAAGATGTTGCCAGTGCCGGTGGATGCCACGGTGCTATTGGCCGCGTTCCATATACCGGCAGAGTTGGTGCCACCCACACCGGTGATGCTGATGTCGCCGCTGGCTGTAGTGACAGTGGAGCCATTGCCCACATGCACACCAACGTTGCTGGTGCCAGTGCCACTGATGGTGATGTTGCCGGAAGTGGACTGCAACGTGGAGCCCGTGTTGATGTGCGTACCGGCGGTACCGGTACCCACTATATTGATGCCGCCGGCTCCGCTGCTGACCATGCTGCTAGGCAGTATCACCACGCCTTGACCAGTGCCCGCGCCGCTTCCGAGCAGGCTGATGTTGCCGCCAGCAGAGAGCAATTGCGCCGAGTTGAGTTCAATGCCGTGCGTGAGCGTGGCAGCACCGATGGCGGTAGTGGTCAATGGCGCTATGCCACCGCCCAAGATGATAGCTCCGCCAGTGCTGGTGATAACAGTACCGCTGCCCAAAGAAATCGCGCCGCCAGCGCTGGTTGCCTGATCGCGGTCCGAATTGAGCGTGACAGCGTTGGATGCCATGGTAGTGACATCCGCACTGTTGTTGAAAAGAACATTGCGGTTGGCCTGAATGGTGAGGGTCTTGCCCGCAAGACCCGTCAGCACAATGTCGTTCGAGATGGTGACATCATTCGTCGTTGTCGCGCCTATCGCGGCGATGGTGACGTTGCCATCTGCCTTGATGGTATTGGCGACAGTCGTGTTGGTGCCACCGGCTGTAACGATGTTGCCGTTGTTGGTGACGCTCACATCACCCGCGCCCGTCTGGCTAATGCCCGTGATGGCTAAGGTGGCCACAGTGTTGTTCAGCGTGATGGCACCGCTGGTGGTGTTGGTGGCATTGAAGCTGGTTACCGCGTTGGCGCCGCCCAGTACCGTGCCGCCTACCGATTTGGTGGTCAGCAGACCACCGGTGATGGTGCCGCCTGCTGCCTCGGTTACCGTGCCGGTGGCTGCTACTGTGATCGCGCCACTGATGCCTGTTGCCGTGCCCGTGCCACCCAATGCTGCAACCGTGCCGTTGAGCGTGATGCTGTTGGTGCCGCCCGTGGTCGTCAGGTTGACGTTCGCTGCGTTGCCGCCCGTGTTGGTGCCGCCGGTGGAGGCGCCGCCGCTGCTGGTGATGTTGGCTACCGTGAGCGTGCCGGCGTTGGCCGTCAGGTCAACCTGGCCGCCTGCGCTGCCGGTGCCCACGTTGTTGGCTGCGCCGGTGGTGGTGATGTCACCGCTCAGGTTGATGTTGCCCGCCGCGCTGGTGATGACCACCGCTCCAGACACTGCGCCTGAGTTGGCCGTTGTCTTGACGTTCTTGCCAAGCGCGCTGGTGATGTCACCAGTCACATTGGTCAAGGTCACTGCACCGCCGTTGGTGGTGATGCCGCTGGTCGCGCCCGCTGTACCAATATCAACCGCGGTTGCGTCGGTGTAGCTGAAGCCCTGGCCCGCAGCCGTGATCTTGGCTGCAACGGTGGCCACGTTGTTATTGACGTTGGCCAGCGTCGTGGTGTTATTACCAAGAACTTCGAGCGAGTTGGCGAGGATAAAACCAGTGGTCTGGGACGCAGCACCACCAGCAGAAGCGTCAAGCTTGACATTTCCGGTGGTTATTCCGCCCGTTGAAACATTGTCGTGCAGGAAAATGTTGAACCGTGACGTGACTGTGATGTCGCCCGTTTTCGAAGTGATACCTGCGACTGCATTGACCGTATCCACCGTGATATCGCTTGCAGTCGTGGTCGCGCTGATTGTGCCGGCAAGTACGTTATTCGCACCAGACATCGTGACGCCCCCCGTCTGCGCGTCTGTAACGACGACATTGCCGGTGGTGGTGTTGAGGAAGTTCACCTTAGGGGTGATTGTTGAAGCATTGATGCCGTCAGCTGCTGTCAACACAATCTTGCCGCCACCGCCCGTGGTCAGCACACCCGTGGTGCGGGTGATTGCACCTGCTGCAGCGCCAGAGTTGGCGGTCAGGAAAAGATCACCAGCGACGGTCGCATTTGCATTGACTGCAATGCCGCCCGTGTTGTTCAGAATGCTCACCGAGCCAGTGATGCCGGCGGCAGTGCTGATGGCGCTGCTGATGGTGGTAGCAGCGGTTTGCGCGCTGCTGCCGATGGTCAGGTTGCGACCGCTCAAAGTCAGGATTTCGGCTGCCGTGAGTCCCAGCTTACCGACGGCATCGGTGCCAAGGTCAATAGCTCGCGTGGCTGCGTTAGCCTTGATCAAAATATCACCGCCCGTACCGGCCTTGGTCAACCCAGTGACAGCAGTCAAAGCCATATCGTCGGCGATGTAAGTGACGTTTGCACCGGCGGGTGTTGCACCTGCCGTGGTATCCACGCTACCCGTCAGCGTCAGCAGCCCACCAGCCTTGTTGGTGGTCAGATTAACCGCGCCGCCCTTGGTGGTGATGTTGGTGGTGCTGACCGTCAGGTTGCCCGTCGTCTCCGTCGCGCTGAAAGCACCTGCTGCCGCGCTGTTAGAGCCGTCTACCGTCAAGCCGCCCGCAACGCTGCTGTTGTACGTGATGCCACTGCTTGCAGTGTTGATCAGGTGGGCCACTGGCGCTGCGTTGGCACCGCTGAGGTTGATGCCTGCGGCTGCGGTGGCATTCAGCACGGCGGCGGTCAGCACGCCCGCGCCAGTAATGGCACCCATGGTACCGGTACCATCGCCGTTGGCCGTCAGGGTAAGCACAGCACCAGCACCCGAGGCCGTCAAGCCAGTGCCAAGGATGATGTTGCCGTTATTGAGCAATCGCAAACCACCGGTAACGGTCGTCGGGCTGATAGTGCCTGTTGTGGTCTGGATGGTGCCCGTGTGGGTGGTTGACCCAATGGTCAGCAAGCCCGTGGTGATGATGTGGGTGTCAAGCTCGGCGTTGGTCAAACCAAGTTCGGTGATTGGGTTGTTTGCTCCCAGGTTAATGCCGCGTGCGGCATTAACCGTGGTCAGGGTAATGGCGTTGGCCAGGCCGGCACTGCCGACCACGCCACCCAAGGCACCAATACCAGTTATGTCGATGACCATGTCATCAGCGGTCAGGTTGATCGCACCGGGAAGGCCCGCGGTGGTGACGACCCTCGTGGCGTTGACCGTCAGGGTCTTGGGTGTTGCGTTCCCAAAACCTGCCGTGAGGTTAACCAGCGTAGACCCTGTTAGGGCTCCTGTTGCTGCGGTGACATTTGCAGCGACCGTCAGGTTGCCTGTGGCAGCAATATCTACAGTCGCCAAACCCGTTGCACTTGTGGCAGTGCTTGCGCCGATGATCGTCAGATCCCCAGTGTTACGCACGAAAATGCCGCCGTCCACCGAATTGGCGGTGAGGTTGGCGGTCTTGGTGAGAATAGGTTTAGACGATGTACCCAAAGATTGGGTGGCCGTGGACCCCAGCACCACAGAGCCGGTTAAACCGCCATAGCCCGCGCCCGTCATCAGGGTGCCACCAGTCGTCGTGCCTTCGGTAATGGTGAAACCAGCCCCGCCTGCATTGAGCGTAATGGTGCCCACGCCTGCTAGTTTGACATCACCACCAATAATGATGTTACCGGTAGACGACAAACCCAGATTACCCCCACCATTGGCTTGCGTAATGCTGCCAGTACCAACAGTCAAGTTGCCGGTAACGTTGATGTTGAGGTCGTTAGCAAAATAGTTGGTGGCCGAAATGCTGCCTGTGATGGGCGCAATTTTCATCGCGTTCAACCCCGAGCCAATGCCCGAATCGGCAATCAGGTTGAGGTTGACCGCGTTCGTGGTGATAACGCTACCAGTTGAATTGGTGATGGCACCAGTGCCGTTGTGCGCCGCATTGGTGGCTTGCAGCGTGACGTTGGGCGTGCTGGTTGCGAAGGTGGTGGCACCTTTGACGTCGATGGTGCCGGTGTTCACCGTGCCGCCGATTTTCAGGTTGGTGGCCGTGATGGTGGCCAACTCGGCTATGGTGAGGCTATTTGCGCCAGCACCCAGATTGATGATGTTGCCCGCCGTTTTGGTGGCGATGGTGACCGTGCCCGTGCCGGCATTGATGGTGCCGCTGTCCAAAATCCAGTCGTCAGCATTGAGGTTGACGTTGGCGCCGGTGACTGCTGCATTGTTGGTAACGCTCGCACCCGTCAGGTTGACCGTGCCTGTGCCGCCTGCTGCGACGTTATTGCCTGCGGCAACCGTCAGTGCGCCAGCGGTGGCCAAGCTGATATCGGAGGCACCGGTGCCGGTGCTGACGCCGCCCATGGCAGTGTCCAGCGTACCAGTGGCGTTAACCACCGTGATGGTGCCGCCTGCTACGTTGTTGGTGGCCGTCAACGTCATGTTGCGGTTGTTGTTGAAAGCGATGTTGCCGGTGCCTGTGTT
>JAYVPR010000423.1:0-3747 GCA_043757245.1 Polaromonas sp.
CCGTCGAAGCGCCGACTTACCTCGGCGCGTTGCAGGCTTTCGCGCCCTACGAACCCGAGGTCGTGACCGTGCCGTGTGATGACGATGGCCCGATCCCCGAGTCGCTCGGCGTCGCGCGTGGCGCGCGGTTCCTCTACCTGCTGCCCAACTTCCATGTACCCACGGTTCAGCGCTGTTCACGCGCGGTGAAACCCAGGCGCTGGTGGTGACCACACTTGGCACCGAGCGCGATGCCCAGCGCATTGACGCGCTGAGTGGCGACTATGAAGACCGCTTCATGCTGCACTACAACATGCCTCCGTTCGCCACCGGCGAAACCGGCCGCGTGGGTTCCCCAAAGCGCCGCGAAATTGGCCATGGCCGCTTGGCCAAGCGTGCTCTGATTGCTGTGTTGCCTTCAAAAGAAGAGTTCCCGTACACGATGCGTGTGGTCAGCGAGATCACCGAATCCAACGGCTCATCGTCGATGGCGTCGGTCTGCGGCGGCTGCCTGAGCTTGATGGACGCTGGCGTGCCGATGAAAGCCCACGTGGCAGGTATCGCCATGGGTTTGATCAAGGATGACAACCGCTTTGCGGTTTTGACCGACATTTTGGGTGACGAAGATCATCTGGGTGACATGGACTTTAAAGTTGCGGGAACCACGTTTGGTATCACCGCGCTGCAAATGGACATCAAAATCCAGGGCATCACCAAAGAGATCATGCAGGTCGCTTTGGCCCAGGCCAAGGAAGCGCGTATGCATATCCTCGGCAAGATGCAGGAAGCCATGGGCGCGGCCAAAACCGAGGTGTCAGATTTCGCACCACGCCTGTACGTGATGAAGATCAACCCCGAAAAGATCCGTGATGTGATTGGCAAGGGTGGCGCGGTGATTCGCGCGCTGACCGAAGAAACCGGTACGCAGATCAACATCGAAGAAGATGGCACTATCACGATCGCGTCGAACGACAGCGCCAAGGCAGATGAGGCCAAGCGCCGCATCGCCGAGATCACGGCTGAAATAGAAATTGGCAAGATTTACGAAGGCCCCGTCACCAAGATTCTGGACTTCGGCGCGCTGATCAATTTGCTGCCAGGCAAAGACGGCCTGCTGCACATCAGCCAGATCGCGCATGAGCGTGTTGAGCGCGTGCAGGATTACCTCAAAGAAGGCCAGATCGTCAAAGTCAAGGTCATGGAAACCGACGAAAAAGGCCGCGTCAAGTTGTCGATGAAGGTTTTGCTTGATCGCCCAGCCCAAGAGCAAGATCGCGGTTAAGCTCAACACGCTTCCGATTGCTATTTATTTTATAGCTGCTTTGGCTCAATTTTATTGGGCTAGCAGCATAAAAAACCCCTTGAAAAAGCATGAAAACTGTCGAAATTAGCGCTTTTGGTGCCCCTGATGTGCTGCGGATGGCCGAACGCCCCACGCCTCTGGCGGGTGCGGGTGAAATGTTGATTCGCGTCAGCGCTTCCGGCATCAATCGGCCTGATGTGTTGCAGCGCACTGGCAACTATCCTGTGCCGCCGGGTGCGTCGGATATCCCGGGGCTTGAGGTTGCTGGTGTGGTTGTTTCTGGCGATGAAAAAGCGATGGCCATAGAGGGCTTTAAAGTTGGCGACCGGGTTTGTGCGTTAGTGGCGGGCGGCGGTTATGCCGAGCTGTGTGTTGCGCCCGTTGGGCAGTGCTTGCCAGTTCCGAGCGGGTTCACCGATATTGAAGCAGCTTCGCTGCCCGAAACGTTCTTCACGGTATGGAGCAATGTGTTTGAGCGGGCCTATTTGGCCAAAGGCGAAACGCTGTTGATTCAGGGCGGCTCAAGCGGCATTGGCGTGACAGCGATTCAAATTGCCAAAGCCATGGGAGCCACAGTGATCGTGACCGCTGGCAGTGACGAGAAATGTGCTGCGTGCATTGCATTGGGAGCTGACCATGCTATCAATTACAAAGCTGCTGACTTTGTCGATGTGGTCAAAAAGCTGACGAATGGCAAGGGTGTGAACGTCATTCTTGATATGGTCGCGGGCAGTTACGTGGCGCGTGAGATTGAATGCATGGCTGAAGATGGGCGCCTGGTCATCATCGCTGTGCAGGGTGGTATCAAGGCCGAGTTCAATGCCGGTCTGGTACTGCGCAAGCGGTTGACGATCACGGGTTCAACGCTGCGTCCGCGTTCGCTTGAATTTAAAACGGCGATTGCCAAGGCATTGAAAGAAAAAGTCTGGCCACTGTTGGCTAGCGGAGCGATCAAGCCAGTGATTCACAGCACCTTTGCAGCCGCCGATGCCGCCAAAGCACACACGCTGATGGAGTCGAATCAGCATATCGGCAAAATCGTGTTGACATGGTCATCGGTATGACGAAAAAACTGATTGCTGGCAACTGGAAAATGAACGGCAGCTTGGCCGCCAATGAAGTCTTGCTGGCCGCATTGGTTCAGGGTTTGAGCGCCAAGCCTGCTTGCGATATCGCAGTTTGTGTGCCCGCAGCTTATTTGGCTCAGGTTCAGGCATTGAGAGTCGATGGTATTCATTTGGGTGCGCAAGATCTCTCAGCCCAGGCCGCGGGTGCCTACACGGGGGAAATCAGCGCGGCGATGCTGAAAGATTTTGGCGTGCGTTACGTCATTGTTGGCCACTCAGAGCGTCGTCAATACCATTTTGAAACCGATCAATTGGTGGCTGACAAAGCCAAAACCGCTTTGGCGGCGGGCATCACGCCCATCGTTTGTGTGGGCGAAACGCTTGCCGAGCGCGAAGCAGGGCGCACTGAAGAGGTTGTCAAGCGCCAACTGGCTGCGGTGATCCACACCAATGGGCATTGCATCAGTGAGATTGTGCTGGCATACGAGCCTGTTTGGGCCATTGGCACAGGCAAAACCGCATCGCCTGAAGAGGCGCAAGCGGTTCACGCCGTGTTGCGCGCGCAACTAAAAGCAGCGACTGATCAGTCGGCCCGCATCAAAATTTTGTATGGCGGCAGCATGAATGCTGCCAATGCGGCCAGCCTGTTGGGGCAACCCGACATTGATGGCGGTCTGATAGGCGGGGCATCGCTGAAAGCCGCAGATTTTTTATCAATTATTGCTTCAGCCCAATAAATACGGGCTCAATCAGCTACTAAATCAGGAGTAAATAAACATGAATGTAATTTTAACCATCGTCCTTGCCTTGCAAATGCTGTCGGCCATTGTCATGGTCGGTCTGGTACTGGTGCAGCAGGGAAAAGGCGCTGACATGGGCGCGGCTTTTGGCAGCGGTGGCTCGGGCAGCCTGTTTGGTGCCAGCGGCAGCGCCAATTTTCTGTCACGCAGTACGGGCGTTCTGGCGACGGTGTTTTTTGCCTGTACGCTGGCCTTGGCTTATTTTGGCAATGCACAGCCTCGCGCCACCGGTAGCAGCGTGCTTGAGAATGCTGCAGTTGTTGCTCCTGTGCCTGCTGCCTCAGCCGCAACGGGTGCCGCCCAAATACCTGGCACGACCGCTCCTGTAGCTACCAGCACGGCAGTACCCGCAGCACCTGCCCGGCCAGCGTCTGGCGTGGGTCAAATTCCGACAAAATAAGCATGGTTTGAGTGCCCTGCTACCGGGGAAAAGCAAAAATTCAGGGTAAACTCTGATGCTGTCTGGAAAGCCAAAACCATCTGGTTTCCTCATGCCATTCAGACAGTAAAAACCGCGGACGTGGTGAAATTGGTAGACACGCTATCTTGAGGGGGTAGTGCCGAAAGGTGTGCGAGTTCGAGTCTCGCCGTCCGCACC
>JAYVPR010000424.1:0-3743 GCA_043757245.1 Polaromonas sp.
GAGGACTTTTTGGGTGCGATTGTCAATATTTACGGCCCGCGCATGCTGCGCTATAAAGGCGTGCTGAACATGGAGGGCACAGATCGCAAGGTGATTTTCCAGGGCGTACACCAGCTGATGGGCAGCGATTTAGGCCCGGCTTGGGCGGTGGGCGAGGCCAAAACCAGCAAAATGGTGTTTATTGGCATCGACCTCCCCAAAGATATTTTTATGCAGGGCCTTGAACAATGCCTGGTTTGAGCCTTCTATGAGTTAGTCTGCAAGTTGTTTGTAAAAAAGTGCTTATCCAGCCACCAAAATAGTATGTTTGTATCGATTCTCCAACGCTTTGGCTTCAAGGTTGCCCGGCAGGCCGGGCAACCGCTACAATCGCGCGCCGACCAAAATACCCGACCCGACACCGCATCCGGCGATGGTGGTGGGGTTCATCCAGAGGCGGCATCTCAGAGGAGACAGGCAGTGAAAGAGAAACCAGCAAAACCAGCAAAATCAGCCAAGGCGAATCAAGCAGCCAGCAAACCAGCATCAATCGCTAAAAAAGCGGCTACATCGCCAAAGGCGGTGGCGAGCAAGCCGGTTGTCAAAACAGCTGCCAAGCCTAAATCAGTCCCTAAGGGGATTGTCAAGCCCGTGGTTAAAAAGGCCGCCAAGCCCGTCGTGAATAAGCCAGCTTCCAAGCCTGTTGCTAAAGCGCCGCCTGTCAAGGCCAACGTGTCGCTGAAAGCGGCGGCCAAGCCCTCTGCCAAAGCCCCACTCCAGCAAGTGCCGAAACCTGCCGCCAAGGTGGCGGCTAAGCCAGTCGTCAAACCAGTTCTCAAAGTGCTGGCCAAACCCATCCCTGAAGCTGCCAGCAAAAAAGCTGCACTGGTGACCACAGCACCAGCCGCGTTGACGCGTGTTGTTCCACCCAAACCCGTACAGGCAAGCAATGGTTTGCCACCGCCACCGCCACTCAAGCCAGGCCGCCGAAGCTCTTCGCGCGCACTGGCTCACATGCCTCCCCCCGCACCCATGGTGCCTACCCATGCGCCAGACGCAGCCAAAGCCAGTTACTCAACAATGACCGAACGTGTGATAGCGCCGCCACCTCATGTGGCAGCCAAAAAAGACCCCAAACTAGCCAACAACTGGAAAACTACGGCGGCTGAAGCACTGACCGACGAAGAGGTCAAGGCCATGCCTGACGCCGAGTACATGAACGACAAGCAGATGGCTTTTTTTCGCTACAAGCTGTCGATCCTCAAGCAAGACATTCACAACAGCGCGGGTGCAACCACCGAGCATTTACGTGAGGACACCGCCGTGGTGCCTGACCCGGCAGATCGTGCCACGATTGAAGAAGAGCACGCACTGGAGCTTCGCACTCGCGACCGCGAACGCAAGCTGCTGAAGAAGATCGAACAATCGATTGGTCGCATCGACTCGGGTGACTACGGCTATTGTGATGAAACGGGCGAGCCAATCGGCGTTGGCCGACTGATTGCGAGGCCCACTGCCAGCCTGTCGCTTGAGGCACAGCAACGGCGCGAGCTTAAGCAAAAAATGTTTGGTGATTGACGTTGTCGCAGTGAAAACCTCGTTTTAACGCCTTTTAGACGACGCTTCATGGCCAAAGAAGACACCTCGGCGGGTTTGCTTTCGAAGATGGTCAAGTTCGTTCGCAATCCCGCAACGAGCTGGACGGAGCTCGACAACAAGGCGACCGACCGCGATGAGGCCGTAAGCAAGCTGTTACTCAAGGAAATGATTGAGCGCAAGCGGCGCAACGATTTTGTTCGCAAACGTGAATTTGACATGCTTCGCAAGATGCGCAAGCGCGAAGCCATGGTGGGGCAAGACCCCGGCGGGCGGCCCTCGTTCTTTCAGAGCAGCATGCCGTCCAAACCAGACGACCGTGCCAAGACAATCAAAAAAATTGACGAAATCGAAGCGCAAATGTCTATGCAGTGGTGGAAAACCAAGCATGGCATGGCATCGTCTCTTCATTCCGTAGATTCTTCCAATTTTCAATCTGGCAACACCGTTCCGCCGCCAGCGCCCCCGCGTCTTGGCGCGCTAGCGCGCCAAGCTTTAGTTGCTGGTTTGCCTGCGGGCTATGGCGCCACAGAGCCTATCGGGCTACAGCCACTACCATCAACATCAAATCAATCACGCCTAAGTAGTGCGAGCCCCTCAGGCCCGGCTATCTCCTTGACCAAAACTCAATCGCCGCAGAGCGGTCAACCCCCCAGACCGATGGTCATGAATGCCCTTGCTGCCTCAGCGAGGGGGCCGGAAGCGGGGTCTACTGGTTTTACCTACACCAACATGATGGCCATGGAGGTTCAGGAGGTTGCACATGATGCCGAACTGGAAGAGGCATCCATCAGCTTTGCCAACGGCGACGACGCAAGCGCCGAGGCCGCCTTGCTTGAAATGCTGGTACCAGGTGGTTCGCGGACCGCACAGTCCGAAGTCTGGATGGCGCTTTTTGATCTGTACCGCGCCACAGATAGCCAAGAAAAATTCGAAAACGCTGCGATCAAGTTTGTTCAAAAATTTGACCGCTCTGCGCCACAATGGTTTTCAATGCCCGCGATGGTCAAGCAACTGGCGGGGCCCATGGCTCAGACCTCCGCCGGCGGCCAAACTGCTGATTGGATTTGCTCCTCAACCATGGGTATCCAGACGGTTGCTGCATTGAAGGCCGCGCTTGCCAAAGCGCCCATGCCCTGGCGTCTGAACTGGTGCAACCTGAAAAACATTGAACCCAATGCAGTAGAGCCACTGTGCAAAGTGTTTGCAGGCTGGTCCGCCCAGCCCGTTCAATTGCGTTTTTTGGGCGATGCTCACCTTCACCAGATTTTGCAAAACGCGACGCCGTCGGGTAACCGCGCCACGCCGCAGGACTGGTGGCAATTGCGAATGGAGGCCTTGCGGGTGACGCGCAGGCTTGACGAGTTTGAACTGGCAGCGCTTGACTTTTGTGTGACCTATGAGGTTTCTCCTCCGGCTTGGGAGGTTGCACGTTGCGAGTACAAGTCTATGGACAATCAGGGCGTGGCTGTTGCTGGCAATACCATCATCGGGGACGTTTATCGTGATTCCGCCCCGTCCAGCCTCAGCGTTTTTGACGGCGACACACAAATGGACGCACTGTCATCGCAAATGAGTCATCTCTTGTCGGTGGAGCTATCGGGTCAAATAGAAGGTGACGCGATTGCCATGCTGGAGCAACTGGAAGCCAAGCTGATGGGGGCCGATATCATGATGATTTCATGCGCCAAGCTGATACGTGTTGATTTTTCAGCCGCCGGCACGCTGCTTAATTGGGTATCAGCGCGCCAGGCAGAAAACCGTGCTGTGCAGTTCTCCGAGGTTAACCGCTTGGTAGCGGCATTTTTCAATGTAATTGGTATCACCGAGCACGCCAGAGTCACGATCCGAAGGGACTGAGCTTTTAACCTAGAAACGGCAGTTGACCGCTTGAAAACATCTTCAAAACCGCATGGAAATTGACTTGTCCGCCTTCGATCATCTTCACCTTTTAGGTCAGAGCGCTACTCACCCGAGTGAGCCGTGCTACGGCACGCTGGCGGCGTTGCTCCCCCTCGCGGGCCGGAGCCCGCAGCGTTGTCGCGCCTTGCCAGCGCACCGCATCACAGCCCACTCGGACGCGTCCAACTGCCGTTTCTAGGTTAAAAGCTCAGTCCCTTCGGATCGTGACTCTGGCGTGCTCGGTGATACCAATTACATTGAAAAAT
>JAYVPR010000425.1:0-3742 GCA_043757245.1 Polaromonas sp.
TGTCGCTTGTGTGGCTAGCCACACGGCGCGCCAATCGCCTAGCACTGCATCCCGCCAGCACCACCCAAAACGGTACATTTATTAATTCCGCACCCCTAAAGAAGAGCTGGTAACACGATGCGCGCCGCCTTTTGGCTCTTAGCCCTGTTTGCGATTGCTGCGGCAAGCGCTTTGTTCGCCGGCAACAACCAGGCGGTGGTGAGTATTTTTTGGCCACCGCACCGCATTGATGTGTCGTTCAATTTGGCGGTTTTTTTGCTGGTTGGTTTGTTTGTGCTGATTTATGTCGCGCTGCGCGCTTTGTCGGCGGTTGTTAGCTTGCCGCTGGAAGCCAGGCGCTGGCGTGCCCAGCAAAAAGAACGCGCCATGTACGGCGCGCTGATGGACGCGCTGGCCCACCAGTTGGCCGGGCGCTACATTCGCGCCACCAGGTCAGCGAAAAACGCACTGACGCAAGAAAAAAGTCTGGCTCGTTTGGCAAAAGAATCGGGCCAAGTGCCGGGCTACAGCCCTTTACGGGCCAGCCAATTGCAGTCGCTTGCCAATCTGCTGGTCGCTGAAAGTGCGCAAGCATTACAAAACAGAACCCTGCGTGACGAACACCTGCAACTGGCCATGCAAAGCTCGGCGCCGCGCCATGCGCAAGAAGTGCGTGAGGGTGTGCAGTTTCGCGCAGCGCGCTGGGCACTGGATGACCGCGACGCCAGCACAGCGCTTGACCTTCTTGAGCAACTGCCGCAAGGCGCTACCCGCCGTACATTGGCACTGCGCATGAAGCTAAAAGCGACGCGGTTACTGCGCCAAACTGCAGACGCGCTAGAGACCGCCCGGCTATTGGCCAAACACCGCGCGTTTTCAGTGCATGCCGCCCAGAGCATCGTGCGCGGCTTGGCGCTCGAGCTGCTAAACGATGCGCACGACCCAGCGCAGCTGCAACAAGCCTGGGGCAGTCTGGACGACAGCGAACGCGCTACGCCAGAACTGGTGGTCCATGCCGCATCGCGCCTTATGGCTTTGTACGGTGATGTGGACCTGGCGCGCAGCTGGCTGCTGCAAGTGTGGGACGCAGCAATGCAGCCGCAATCAAATATGGGCGACGTTCTGCGCATCAAACTCATCACGGTGCTTGAGGCCGGGCTCAGCAGTGTGGACGCTGCTTGGCTAGCACGCATTGAAGCCGCACAAATCGGCAGGCCGCGTGATCCTAATTTGCAATACCTTGCAGGTATGGCGTGCCTGAACCGCCAACTTTGGGGGAAATCAAGGCAACTGCTCAGTCAAGCTGCGCTAAGCCTGCAAGATCCAGCCCTGCACCGCAAGGCGTGGCGGGCTCTGGCCTTGTTGGCGGAGCAGCGCGAAGATGCCGAAGCGGCTGCGCATGCTTACAAGCAGGCGGCTCTACTCTGATGCCATTTCCAGATCAATACGAAGATCAATACGATATGTTGTTGTCTCGCCTTGCCGTGCTGCAGCACTGTCTGCGGCTTCGCGTCTAATCTCCTGTTGATCTGAAAATGCAATGAGGTGCTGCAATAAAAAAGCCCGGTAGCCATTGCGGGCTACCGGGCTTTTTACTTTAGACCGGGTTACGTTTAAGCCGCTGGCTTTTCAAACGGCAGATCCGTCTCGCGCAGGTCGCGCTTGGTTTCTACCAACACCAGCGGGCCTTCGTTGGATGTCACCACCGCTTGACGCTCGCGCGGGACGTGGGCAGGTTTGGCTTCTAAAGCGATGGCCGCTTGTGCCTCGGCAATTTTGCTGGCATCAGAATTAACCCACTGCAGGCCGGAACCCTGTGCGATTTGTGCCAGGTCTTGCAAAGGCAAATCGTAAGACGCTACTTTTGGCAACGCAGTTGTTACAGGCGCTGCCACTACGGGTATTACGGCGGCTTTTGTGGCTACTGGTACGGAGGCCGCTGTGCCTGGAGTAGCTTGAACAGCTGCTACAAATTCAGGAGCTTCTTGCGCTCGAATTTGTTGTGCTGGAGTCCCATTTGGTACTGAATTCTCAGCAAAAACAGAGGTTTCAGAACTGTTTGGATCGCGCTTAGCTCCTTGGCCGTCACCTTCACCGCCGTCGTTGCGCTCGCGGCGTTCACGGCCATAGCGGTCGCGACGTCCACGTGGTGGGCGTTGCTGGTCAGCTGGGTCGCCTTGACCTGCTTGTACCGGGTTTTCGGTTGGGGTGTTTGCGTCGATACCTGCTGTTGATTCGGCGGCTGCATCACTGAAGGCCTGGCGATCTTCACGTGATTCACCGCGTGGCTCAGCGCGGCTGTCGTTGCGGCGACCACGTTCACCACGTTCACGGCGCGGGGCATCTTGGCCAGCATCCAGTGCCGCGCCGCCCATGGCCGCTGCCATGGCGGCCTTGTTGGCCAAGGCAATATCCTGCTCGGTGGCATCCATTGACGGGCGCTGCTCACTGCTCCGTTCATTGCGTTCGCCGCGCTCACGGCGTGGGCGCTCGGGGCGGCCACCTTCACGTGGCTCACGCGGGGGGCGTGGCTCGCGCTGCTCTTGGCCCTCGCTTCGTTGTTCACCGCGCTGCTCACTTCGCTGCTCATTTCGTTGTTCGCCACGCGGCTCAGTGTTGCGCGGCTCCGGGTTGCGCTGTTCGTTACTGCGGTGAGGGCGCTCATTGCCTCGGCCTTCCGGACGGCCTTCATTGCGATTTTCGGTGCGACCATCCACGCGACCATCCGCGCGGCCTTCTGGACGATCACCGCGTTCATTGCGGCTACGACCACCACGGCGACCGTCGCGTCCACCTCGCTCGCCACGGCCGCCCAAGCGGGCTTCACCGGTAGGCTCATCTTTTTTCACCTCGGTTGCTGCGGCTGCTGGTGCGGCGGGTGCCTCAGCGCCACCAAACAAGCCTTTGATCCAGCCAAAAAAGCCTTTTTCAGCAGGTGCCGCGGTTTGTATTGGTGCGGGGGCTGACACGGCTTTAGCAACTGGCGCAGCTTCTGGCTTGGGCGCTGGAACAGGTGCAGGCATGTCAGGCAACACGCCTTTGATGATGGGCTCTTGCTTGTTGTGCTTTTCCTGGCTGCGGCGCGTCACCAGGGTTGGGTCTTCAATTTCCTCAGCCATTTTGTAGCTGGCTTCAATGTTGTCCAAACGCGGGTCGTCGTGTTTCAGGCGCTCAAGGCGGTAGTTGGGTGTCTCAAGCGTTTTGTTGGGCACCAGCAGCACGTTGATGCGCTGCTTCATCTCGATCTTGCTGACCTCAGAGCGCTTTTCATTGAGCAGGAAGGACGCAACATCAACCGGCACCTGACAAAGTACCGATGCCGTGCTGTCTTTCAGCGACTCTTCCTGGATGATGCGCAGAATCTGCAACGCCGAGCTTTCGGTATCGCGGATGTGGCCGGAGCCGCCGCAACGCGGGCAGGGGATGGACGCGCCTTCTGACAACGCAGGCCGAAGGCGCTGGCGGCTCATTTCCATCAGGCCAAACTTGCTGATGGTGCCGAACTGCACACGTGCCCGATCTTGGCGCAGTGCGTCGCGCAAGCGGCTTTCAACGTCGCGGCGGTTACGCGACTCTTCCATATCGATAAAGTCAATCACGATCAGGCCACCCAAGTCGCGCAAACGCATCTGGCGTGCCACTTCGTCGGCGGCTTCAAGATTGGTGCGGGTAGCGGTTTCTTCGATGTCGCCGCCTTTGATGGCGCGTGCCGAGTTGACGTCAACCGACACCAGTGCTTCGGTGTGGTCAATCACAATCGCGC